>CAZCEB010000193.1:0-3876 GCA_964497305.1 uncultured Muribaculaceae bacterium
AACAAATAAATTCAACATCATGGCAACAATCACATCTTCCGACATTATTTTTGCAACTATTAAGCAACATGGACGCATCCTTCACACTCTACAATTTAGTGGTGTACTTTCATTTTCCGAACTAATGAAGCAAATCCTAAACGCATTATCAACAGTAAAAGGTCTTGTTACTCTAAATTTGCGCAACGGCTCACAAGGTTGGTCGCAACGCCGCTCCCTCCTGCTCCCAGCACAAAACACCTCGACAACACAACTCTCTTTATTCTAAATTACCTCAATCAAATCGATTTATTATAGGCTTTTCATTTCTTTGTTCTATCTTTGCAATATAAACTATTATCATTATGGCTAGAAAGAGGAATACGACCAAGAGAACTAAAAAGAAAAGCGAGGGCAAGTCTCCGCTGACAATATTTTCATGGCTCATGCTCATTGCAATAGCTATGTTTGTCATTCACAAAGGCATATCTGGATGCAAATCTGTTCAATCAGGTCAACAAGATTACGGCAGTCTTGAAAAAGTGATAACCGCTCCCAATACCGACGAAACAATCGTCAACTACAAGGCAATGACCATTTCATTTAACCCCAAACTTCACATCCCCAATTGGGTGGCATGGGAGCTCACTCGACAAGAGACCGATGGTAAAGAGCCTCGCGCCAAGAAATTCTTGTGCGACGAGAATGTTCCGGGTTGTGCCAACGATTGGGACTACTCCTACACCGGATATGATCGCGGACACATGGCTCCGGCTGCCGACATGAAATGGGATGAAGAAGCAATGCGTCAATCATTCTACATGACAAACATTTGCCCCCAGGCAGGCAGTCTCAACTCCGGAGCATGGAAACGCCTTGAAGACAAATGCCGCACATGGGCGCAAGCCGACAGCGCAATAACAATCATCTGTGGTCCAATTACTACCGACAAGATAAAAGAACACATTGGAGACTCTCGCGTTGCAGTGCCACAGCGTTTTTTCAAAGTCATCGTATCGCCTTATGCCAATCCCCCTCGTGGCATAGGATTTATTATGCCAAATGCCAAAGTCCCCGGAGGAATGCAAGCAGCAGCCGTTTCAATCGACAGCGTCGAGGCTGTTACAGGACATGACTTTTTCTCGGTACTGCCCGACGAAATCGAAAACTCCATCGAAAGCCAATGCCGTTTCCACCAATGGAGCACCCTGCGCCCCAAGAAAAAATAAATTCGACTTATTATTTTGTCTTATTGCATGTTTACTCTGTAAAAAGGTGCTCTCCTAATGTAAGAACTGTCGCGAAGCGACTGAGAGGAATAATGACAGAATGAGTATTCGTACCCCCACTAACCTCCAGTTCATTCCCCCTTCCTTCGGTGGATAGCTATTAAAAAATGAGATTTTCGTGCTTTTATTTTGCTCATAGAATAAAAAGTTTATAATTTTGTTCTCTCGATAAAACAAAATTAGCCATGATACAAAAAAACATTCTGAAAAATATAATAGTTGACAACCACAAAGAGATTGAAAATCACAAGGTAATCAATCGGAATATTTCATTTGAAAAACATGGAAATTATGTGCTTGTTGGCGCACGTAGAGCCGGCAAGTCGTTTTTATTGTATCAACACATCCAATCGCTATTGGCAAACGGATTGACATGGGACGAGATGTTATATTTAAATTTTGAAGATGAGCGTTTGATTGATATGACAACTGAAGATTTAAATACAATATTAGAAGTCCACTATTCTATGAGTGCAAAAAAACCTATATTGTTTTTAGATGAGATTCAGAATATCTTAGGATGGGACAAGTTTGCACGCCGTCTTGCCGACAATAAATACCAAGTATTTATTACCGGAAGTAATGCTAAGATGCTCAGCAAAGATGTAGCGACAACACTTGGTGGTCGATATATTATCAAAGAAATTTTCCCATATAATTTTGCTGAATATTTGAGTGCCAATGAGATCAAACTACAATCAAAGTGGAAAGATTCTACAACTGATAGAGCAACAGTACAACGTTTTTTGCAATCCTATTTTATGGGGGGAGGATTTCCTGAGAGTGCCTGCATGGCGGCAAAAAAGGATTATCTCATGGGGGTATATCAGAAGATATATCTAAACGATATCGCCATGCGCAACAACATTGAAAACAAATTTGCTCTACGACTGATGTTTAAGAAATTGGCTGAAAGTGTTAAACAGCCGATATCTTTCTCCCGCTTGACCAATACACTCAAGAGTGTTGGAGTAAAGGTATCAACTAATACTATAATAAACTATATTGATTACTCTACCGATGCTTATTTGATATTTCCAATAAAAAATATCGTTGACAAACTCATCGACCGAGAAAGCAATAAGAAATATTATTTCATAGATAATGGCATATTAAATTTACTCACGATAGAAAATCTTAGTTCACTCATGGAAAATATAGTGGCAATAGATTTGTTACGACAATTTGGTACTGACGAGAACGTTTTTTTCTATAACAAAAATATCGAAGTAGATTTTTATTTACCCGATATTGAGTGGGCTATACAAGTGTGCTTGTCGCTTTATAATTCCGACGACAAAAACACTTTTGCTCGTGAGACTTCTGCTCTTGCTAAACTAAGTAAATTTTTTAATTGCTCTCGATACATTATTATTACTTTTGACGAAGAAGATACTATAACAATTGATAATATAACCATTGAAGTAATCCCTCTTTGGAAATGGCTACTACGGAGGAATAAATAAAGCCATGACGCGAAATGCGTCATGGCTTTATTGCTAATAGTATTGTCGATTAGTTTATAATGCAAGTTTGAAAGTGCGACCTTCAACAGTTACAATGTAAACTCCATCGGTTTCTATCGTAATCATTTTTTCAATACCCGAATAGATTACGGTGCCTTTAGAGTCAAACACCTCTACCACTGAACCATATTCAGCACCTTTGACGGTGATTGTATTGTCATGACCATATACCTTTATATCATTGGCAGTCATCGAAACAACCTCTTCACCGGTTGATTGCATCGCATAAACAATTACCAACTCGCTATCTTCCTCTATTGCAGGGGTTGTAAACAGTTCATCAGAAACAAATTGTTCGGTTACATCTTCGCCATTGAATGACACGCTATTTATCGTCCAACCTTCAACAATGATGATATCAAATGTTTCAGTATCGCCATAGCAAGAGTTTAGCACGATTGTTCCTGCTTCACAATCGTTGATTTTTAGTCTCACCACATTAGACACATTTACGACACATGCTCCATCTATTGTTTTGCCATCGGCTGTTGTGGCAGTGATTGTTGCCGAGCCGGGGGTGAGAGCTACAACCTTGCCATTGTCGTCAACCATAGCTACAGCATCGTCGCTTGACGACCATTTCACTTGCGAGTCTGTAATGTCGGCAGGATCGATAGTTGCAGTGAGAGTTATCTCTTCGCCTATTCTCAATTCCATCTCAGTAGCACTTAGCTCAATGCCGGGAATAGACTTGATATTAAAGTTTTTCCAATAGTCGGCAGTCGTGTAAGCCTCAACCGATTGAGGTTGAACATAGAGAGAGGCTGAATAGTTGGGGAAGCCGTTTACTACAGTGGGAGGGACAACTGCATTGCTATATAATTTAGTAATGTTGTTACAACCTAAGAACGCATTATGCCCTATTGCTGCAATGTTTTCGGGGAATAAAATTTCTGTCAAAGAAGTACAATCCTGGAAACAATTATCTCTTATAGAAACAACTGCATCTGGAATAATAATTGATTTTAATGAAATATTATTGTATAACAAGAAATTCCCAAGAGTTTTAATTTCATTAGGAAGTGTAATACTCTCTAATGAAGTACAATTGGCAAATGCTGCACCATCAATACTTATTACCG
>CAZCEB010000194.1:0-3876 GCA_964497305.1 uncultured Muribaculaceae bacterium
CTTATCACATTTATTATAGTGTCATTATTGGGAAATAAAATTATTCCTATGCCATCGGCTTGAATATTTGTTTTCCCTATGGCTTCAATATTGCAAATTTGATGATATTTTCCTTTTAAATAGAAATTTTTAGAGTGTTTATCTCCATAGCGTAACGGATATATCATTTCAATTGGTGCGACAGAATCGTACATTTGTGTTTGATAGTTATTATATCCATGTCCAAATAATGTATCACCGATTACTTTATAATAATAACATGTTTTTCTATCTTTTAACGTTAGCAAAGAGTCTGATGTGAAATATGATGTTTTGTAGTTTCCATCCAATATAACGATATTACGCAAATCCCAAAGATTGTTCAATCCCGAATCCCCTGGATTTACATATTCAATCTTTTGTCGATGCAAAATATCCCCTTGTCGAGGGGAATTGTTTTCTTTTGTTATGATTTGTTCTGCAATCAAATATCCAAAACACCTACATAATAACATAAATAGTATCAGTTTTCTCATATAGGCAATTTTATATTGGTTTTTGCAAAAATAGGAAACATCTTTCTTTATTCCAATTATAAATATTACTTTTATTGTCTAATAGATATAATGTGAGTTTGTATTTAATAAAGAGTAGGAGAAATTATGTTGCGGTCATTGCATTGCGTGGCGTTGCGCACGATAAAATATAATGAGAAGCATTCAATATTGAGTGCCTACTCGCTTGAAATGGGGCGAGTGTCTTTCTTGTTGTCTGCCGGTTCGGGGCGTGAGGCGGCGCGTCGTCGTGCGCTGATGATGCCTCTCGGAACATTTGAATGTGTGGCTGATATCAGGCATGGTCAGGATATATATATAATGAAAGAGCCTAAAGCTGATATTATTTCTCATGGTATTCATTCCAATCCCATAAAGAGTGCATTGGCTCTGTTTATTGCGGAATTATTATCAGTTATTTTGCGTGAAAGTCAAGAGGATAAGACGTTATATCTTTTCTTGCGTCAGTCAATAGAGAAACTGAATGATGCGACTGTGGGCGTTGCTAATTTTCATTTATGCTTTTTATATAGATTAGGACGGTTTATAGGAATTGAGCCTGATGTGTCAACCTATCAAGATGGTCGCATTTTTGATATGGTCGATGGAATCTTTCGCGTTTCGGCTCCATTACATTCGCAATATTTAGGGCAACAAGAATCGGCGGTGGTGGCGTTGTTGTCGCGCATGACCTATGATAATATGCACCGATTCCGGCTCTCGCGAGAAAACCGGAATCAGATGCTTGATGTTATATTGGAATATTACACGATTCATTGTGCGTCGCTGGCGTCATTGAAATCAATAGACGTGCTGCGAGCGTTATTCTGATTTCTTATATTTTCGTTTCTCATCCCACAAATTAAAGAGGAACATGAGAATAGAGCATCCTAAAAAGTAATATATTGCATCGAGTATTACTATTTGATGCCCTAAAAAATTTAAAATCCCACCTATAACATAAAGTATTGTCATTATTGCCCCAAATATTAGGGCTTTTATGGCAGCCTCTTTGATATAGGGTTTCATTTATTTATATAGGGCTTGAGGACTTCACTCCATGCGCTATATCCTTTGCCCATGAGCTTGAAACCATCGTTGGTGTATTCGGCTTTGAGCTCGCCATTTTCGTCAGCAAGTGTGCTATAAACATCAACCCATGTAACTTTTGTTTTCTTTGCAAGTTTTTGTAGCTTCTTGTTGGCTGCTTTTACTTTTTTAGCCGAGCCGGCAAAAGCAGCATATTTCTCGTAAGTTGAATTTACCGGAATGAGGCTTTGTATTATGATTTCTGTTTCGGGAGATTGTTCGCGAATGGCATTGATAGCTTCAGTCATTTTTTCGACAATAATGTCGGCATTGAAATCGGCGCTTAAGTTGTGTCCTTTGGGCATGTTCTCAACAAGGTTGTAGCTTGATTGTAGAACAATGGTTTTAGGCTTGTTGGCAGCAATTTTTTTAGCAAGAGCAGGAAGACTGTTAACAACGTCGGCCCATGTGTAGCGAGATTTTACATTTGGATTGCCGAGAAGTTCGTGCCATTCAGCACCACCCACAAGATTGTTACCTAAAATGAGTATGTCGTTGCTGTCAATAGGATAAAGTTCGCCATCGCTTAGCTTTTGATTGGGTGCAACATATTTTGCGATTTCGTCACGCCACATTTTGTACCCTTTTTCATTGAGGTGCAATCCGTCGTTGGTTAGCTCTTTGGGGAGTTTGCAATCGCGGTCGGCAAAAACAGGGAACAAGTTAATCCATGTTACACCTTGGCGACGAGCAACTTGTTCAAGTAACACATTACCATGAAGAATGGTCATTTCTTTTCCTATCATGTTTTTGTAACGCTTGAAATCGTTATTGATAGGCAACCAGCTTTGTAGATATAATTCAGTTTCAGGAGATTCTGATTTGATTTTTACTACTAATTTTTCAACTGCTGTAACAATGCTGTCGGCAGTGAGGTGATGCGATACATCATTTGCACCGATTAGCAAGAATATCTTTTTAGGTTTCCCTTTTGTAATGAAGCTCACGCGGTCAGAAATCCCTTGAACGATATCGCCTATGATGCCACGATTTTTTATATTGGGATTGTCAAACATTTCATTCCAAAGACCATTGTCGCTCAAGCTGTTGCCCAAGAAAATGATGTCATTGTTATCAATGGGAAGTGTGGCAAAGTGGGACGCGCGTTGATGATAATAAGGGGTATAGGTGTTTGCTTCCGGAGTATCTTGAGAAAGGTAGTCATATACGTCATTGGCATTTATTGCCATGGCGCTTAAACAGGTGATTGAGGATAAAAATAGTTTTCGTAACATAATTTTTGAGGTATTGATTTATTAAATGTTTTCTGCAAAATTACATTATTTTACTATTATTCCCTAACTTTGTTGTGGATTTATTCAATGAAGAGCCTCAATATGAAACCAAGTAATAAGATTCCTTTAATCGGTATGTCTCTAAGCCGATTGCGAGATGTGGCAATGGAGTGTGGAATGCCTGCTTTTTCGGCAAAGCAAATGGCTCAGTGGCTTTATGAAAAACGGGTTGTTGATATTGAGGAGATGACCAATCTGTCAAAGAAAGCGCGTGCCCGATTGGCTGAAGATTATTGTGTGGGACGATTTGCCCCTAAAATGGAAGCTCGCTCAATTGATGGCACTGTGAAATATCTGTTTGAGGGTGTAGGAGGTCGAGATATTGAGGCGGTGTATATTCCCGACAAGGAACGTGCAACATTGTGTGTGTCTTCGCAAGCCGGATGTAAAATGAATTGTAGTTTTTGCATGACCGGAAAGCAAGGGTTTCATGGAAATTTGACATCAGCCGACATTATAAACCAAATATTATCCATTCCCGAAAGTGAAAACCTCACAAATATCGTGTTCATGGGGATGGGAGAGCCTATGGATAATCTTGATGCTGTGCTTGGGGCAATCGAGGTATTAACTGAGTCGTGGGGATTTGCATGGAGCCCAAAGCGCATAACTGTTTCTTCTATAGGTAAAATAAAAGAATTGCAGACATTGCTTGACGCGACAAAAGTACACATTGCAATAAGTGTCCATTCTCCTTATTCGCAAGAACGCTTGTCGTTAATGCCGGTTGAAAAGCCCTATCCATTAAAGGATGTTCTATCATTATTAAGTAATTATGATTTTGCTCATCAACGACGATTATCGGTAGAGTATATAATGTTTAGAGGATTGAACGACGATTTGCGTCATGCCGATGCTCTTGCTCGATTGCTCAAAGGTCTTAATAGTCGTGTTAATCTAATACGTTTTCATGCCATTCCCGGGGTTAATCTCAAAACAACATCAGAGCCGGCAATGGT
>CAZCEB010000195.1:0-3872 GCA_964497305.1 uncultured Muribaculaceae bacterium
CAACAATATAATTTATGAAATTAAGAATTAATAAAATTGCGTTGTCTGTCGTTGCAATGTTGCTATGTGGTGTCTTTGCTCTTAAAGCAGAGGTATCTCGTGAGCATCGAGCGATATGGGTGTCGCCGTTTTTGAGCAACAACTGGCCTACTGCGGCATTGACAGCAAGCAATGCAGAAGCACAGAAAAAAGTCCTTGTAAGTAACCTGAATAGTTTTAAGTTACAAGGTATTAATGTGCTTTATTACCATGTGAGAGCAAATTGTGATGCAAACTATGAATCGTCTTACGAGCCATGGTCAAGAAATGTGTCGGGTACGCGAGGAACGGCTCCTGTTTTTGACCCATTTGCATATCTTGTTGAACAAGCACACGTTTATGGCATCGAAGTATATGCTTGGGTGAATCCCTATCGTTATCATGCAGATATAAATGGATCAAATGGAAGTCATGAGTTGAACTATGAGGTGTCTCATCCAGAATGGCTCATTAACGGTAAATCGTTAAACCGCGTTTTGAACCCGGCTTTAGAAGAGGTAAAACAACGTGTGGTTGATGTGTGTAAAGAAATCATTACAAAATATGATGTTGATGGTCTTGTTTTTGACGACTACTTCTATCCACAAGGTGGTATGTATGAAACTTCGGCTGCTGATGATTATTCTGATTATGTTGCGAGTGGTACAACTATGTCTATCGCCGACTGGCGTCGTGCCAACGTAAATGACATGGTGGCGCGCGTAAACAAAATGGTGAAAGAGACAAAACCATACGTTTGTTTCGGAATTTCTCCGGCCGGTCGTTATGATTCTCCTACAGTATCAAACTATGGATTGACTGCCGGACCTCACGGTGATATGAATTATGCCGCATTGTATTGCGACCCTTTAGCATGGATGGATGAAGGAACAGTTGACTTTATTTCTCCGCAAATCTATTGGCCGAGCATGTTCTCTTCTTTATTGGATTGGTGGAAAACAGCGGCTTACACGCTAAATCGTCATATCTATTTCAGTACATCATTGTCGGGATATGGTGCCGATACATTTATACAGGAAATATTGACCAATCGCGATTATTGCTATGAGAATGCCGCAGGTATTGCGTTTTTTGAATACAATCAATTTGTGAACAATACAAGCAGCTATAACTCATCGGTACAGTCGTTTGGTGCTATAATGAAAGACGCTGTATTCCAAACAAAGGCGTTAACTCCAATTCGCGCTTGGAATAACAAGAAAAATCCTGTAATGGTGTCAAACATCACTCGTAATGAAAATACTCTTACGTGGGATGCTATATCAGGTATGCGCTATACGATATATGCGGTTCCTGAAAGTGTTACTGATGCAGAATTCTCTTGCCAACGCGAGTATTTGGTGGGTGTAAAATATACCAATAGTTGTAATATCCCAAGCACAAAAACATCAGGTTATAGATATGCTGTTGCTGTTTATGACCGCTATGGTAATGAGTATTCTCCATTGTTTATGGGAGCGTCTCAAAAGACTATTTCTGCAGCAACTTTGACAGCTCCGGTAAATGGGGCTAAAACAACGGCAATGTTCAACTTTAAGTGGACCGGAGAGGGAACAAAATATTTGGTTGAAGTAGCTAAAGATGCCGCTTTTACAAACATGGTAGGGGTATTTGAGTCAACCACAAATAGCTTGTCTTCTACATTGTTGCCAGAGTTGACAACCGGTGATACATATTATTGGAGAGTCGTTTCGATTGCTCCTAATGCATTGGAAACGACATCGGCATCTACATCTTTTATTGCCGGAGCTAATTTGAAAATCAGTTCACCTGTAAATGGAGCAGTAGATGTTTCTCTCACTCCAAATATTGTTTGGGAAGGAGCAGAAACTAATGTAAATTATTTGTTGGAAGTAGCAACAAGTAAGGACTTTACTCCATTAAGCATTGTTTATAAAGCGAATACAACGTCAACATCACAACAAGTTCCGGCTGCTACATTGTCGGGATATACAGTTTATTATGCACGTGTAACAGCAACCGCCGGTGATGCAACAGCTGTAGGTGAGGTGTGTCAATTCCGTACTGCTGAGCCTTCAAATGTTTCAGCGCCTGTATTTGTTCGTCCAAATGCAAATGGTGTAAAACTTTACTCAAATGAAACATTGAAGTTCCAAACTTGGAGCACAGGTCTTCTTAAGGTAAATATCGAAGTTGCCACAAGTTCAAGTTTCCCGGCTCGTAGCAAGATTAACTATAGCTTGACCGGTTATGCCACTGAAACAGCTGAATTGGGTAGCGGTACAACAGGTGGTTGGAGCAAGGCATTGGCTGATGGTAATACTTATTATGTTCGTGCGCGTGGTGAATATAACACAAGTTCAGGAACGCAATATACCGATTGGTCAACAGTTATGAACTTTGTGTATAGTTCTGAAGCCGGTATTGATGATGTAACTACCGATAAGTCTGATGTATATGTAACCACTGATGGAACACTTGTCCTTTCAGGAGAAGTTTCAAAAGTGGGTATATATTCAATTTCAGGGCAATTGATTGAATCAGCTATAGCTGAGTCAACCTATGACTTGTCGGGCCTTGCTGTAGGCGCATATATCATCGTTGTAAGTGATGGTGTTGAAATCAAAACCATTAAATATGTTAAGTAATTAACATTAGATATTTAAAAATTGACGCCCATGCTCATGAGAGTGTGGGCGTCTTTTTTTATAATGAATTATTTCTTATCTTTGCGTTGTTCTTATAGCAAACAATTTATAACCACATTTTTATATCATGATGAAAATCCACAACTTATTAAAAACGGCGTTGTGTGGAGTGTGCTTGATGGTTTCTGCAACTATGTTAGCCGCCCCCGGAGTTTTTACCACCACTACACAAGATGCCCGGACTGTAACAATAACTGTTATAAGTGATGATATTATCAAAGTATCCAATACGGCAGTAGGCGAGGAGATTCCTATTTCTCAATCGGCAATCCTTGCCCCCGGAGATTTTGCCGGTGAGGCGATGGCAGTAGGAGAAAATCAAGTGATAACGACAGCAACAGGAGTAATCGTTACGTTAAACAATGCTACCGGAGCAGTAACTATATCTTCAGGTGAAAATCGTGCTATTGCAGATAATGGAGAGCGCAAAGTGTTTGATGGTAAACAGTCGTTATCATTGTCAACAATGGGCAACGGCTCATTTTATGGCGCGGGGGAGCGAGGATATTCTTATAATCTTGCCGGAGATACTCTCGTGATGTACAACAAGCAAAACTATGGATATAAGAAAGACGAGCCTCGTATTAAGCAAATGAATATTACCATGCCGTTGTTTATTTCTTCAAACGGATATGCAGTATTGTTTGATGACTATGCGGCAGCTGAAATGATAATGAAAAATCCCATAGAATATATAACTGAAAGTCGTCAACCGGTTTCTTATTATTTTATCAATGGAGCAGGAACACTTGAAGGTGTGGTTTCACAATTCACATCACTTACCGGGCGTCAAGAACTCCCCCCATTTTGGGCTATGGGATATATCACATCAAAATATGGCTATAAAACAGCGGTTGAAACCGAAGGAGTAATAGACACATTAAAACTAAATAATTACCCTGTTGATGGAGTAGTTCTTGACCTATATTGGTATGGTAAAGAGGAAGATATGGGACGTCTTGCGTGGGAGCCTGATCAATGGCAAGACCACAAAGCAATGCTTGCGCGATTGAAAGAGAAAGGTGTAAATACCGTTATTATCTCACAACCTTATGTCTTGAAAAATGGCAAAGCAATTGATAATTATAATGAATTATCTCCTAAAAGAATGTTCTGCCGAGACTCTGTGGGCAATACTCACGATGTAACAATATGGGTAGGAAC
>CAZCEB010000196.1:0-3825 GCA_964497305.1 uncultured Muribaculaceae bacterium
CTGTATAGAATTTGTAGCTGCTTCCACTCTTGAACTCAGGCAATGTAATGTAACATCCCTGCGACATAGCTTGAGGAGCCTTAAACGACAATATGTGATTACCCGATGAATCTGTAATTGTAATCATGGTTCCGGCGGTAATTGACGAGCTGTACTTGATTGTAGGCACTTTGCATTGAGTCGTTGTGAGGTTCAACATATTACCCTTTTGATTGATGATTGTTCCACCGGTAATTGACAACTTACTTGCTTGATCCACATCAATACCTTCTTCGGGATCTCTTGTGCCACTTGCCAGCACAAGACCTCCGGTGATTGACATTGTCCCATTTGAGTCAATAGCGTCGTTTCCTGTTGACACGCAACGCAAGTTACCGCCCGAAATGCTAAGAGATGTTTTTGCGTTTATACAGTCATCATAAGTTTGGAAATAGAAGTTCCCACCTTTGATCGTCATTGTGGTTTTTGACTCCAACCCTTCACCACCTTCATTTGAAGATTTGATATTAAAGCTTCCGCTATTAATAGTCATTGCTGCCATTGACTTAATGACTTTCGGACTGGTTGAGGCACTGGAGCTTGTCGAAGATCCGAATTGAGCGCCGGTTGTTTGAGCGGTCACAACCAATGGAGCTATTGTAGTGGTTGTGCCACTGGAGCTTCCGCTGCTTTCAGTGTATTTATAGCAAGCCGCTCCTTGGAATGGCACATTAATCCACACATAATAACCATCAGATGTTACCTCTGTACAAACAGAATTACGGAAACTTGTGTTACGTGTGCTACCAAGTCCTGCTGATGGATATGTTCCAATTACCGTTCCAGTAGCTTTTTCAACAATTGATACTGCACCTTCTACAATAGCCGTATTAGACGTATTTAGATATTTTGACATTGCTGCATATTCTGTTCCATTATATGTGAAGAACTTCATATCTGTACCTTGCGATGTCTCACCTATTTCTCCAAGATATACACCTGTTGAACTGAAATGTGTTGCCGCATAATTTCCTAAAGAGCTTGAAACCCAGAATGAGCCATCACTTTCTACAGTAATATTTGAATAAGCTACCTCTTTTGCTATTACATAAGAAGATCCATTCTTGGTTAAGCTTATTGTTGTAGGAGTTGTAGATGTGATTGCGCCGTTGCTCACTGTATAGTAATACACTTTATCATCGTAAGCGAACCATATACGACCGCTTGTCATATTACCGCTAACCGACATACAGTCACCGATACGGGAACAGGGAGGTGCCGCATTAAGCATCACTGTTGGTGTAGAGCTATCGCTATCCCATTTATAAATAACAAAATTAGTTGTTGAGGAATTTGTCAGGTTACATGCAAGAATTGAACTGCCAAGAGTTTCAATTCCACTGAGGTAATGTATTCCTGCAGTACAAGCCGAAGTATTCAATGTGCCTGTTTGGACTCCGGTATAAGCATTGACAATGACGATATTATTGTCACTATTTGAGCCATTACGACGCACAACATAAAGTTTCCCATCTTTAAGTGTCATATCATTTACAACTTGGCTTCCGTAAGTCATCCAAGATGCAGTATTACCGGTTTTTTCCGAATAGTTCCACACTTGAGATGTTGTTCCTGAGACGATAGTGCCCGAAGAAGAGCCATCAACAGTACCCATAATAATTTGGCTATCACTCTTGATACATTTACCCCCTGCTCCTGTAGCTTTCACATTAAATGTACCTCCAAGAAGATTCAAGTTGCCGTCAACCGAGATACAAATCGGGCTGTAGGTGTCAGTTCCCGTTGATGCGGTATATTTAGCTGCAGAACCTGATGTGGTAATCGTAACGTTGCCTGAGTTGAATGTAGCCACACCGTCAACTGAGATACCTTTACCACCGATTCCTGAGTGCGTTGCGCTGATTGTTCCGCCGTTTTGCGTATAGTTTCCGTCACATTTTATCAAAGCACAATGAGAAGGGTCATAGTTTACAACTACTGTGCTTCCTGTCAAAGTTCCTGTAATTGTACCTCCTGAAATAGTTGTATTTAAATCTGATTTGATACCCTTTGCCGAATTAGCTTTTACATTAAGAGTAATGCTACCACCGCTAACGTTTACATTATTATCGGCAGAGATACATGTTGCTGCATAATTATCGGTTACACCCGAGGTATTAGTATATGTACCACAAGCACCTGTTACTGTTACCGTCAAATTCCCACCTTTGAGATTCACATTTCCATCAGCAGAAACGCCTTTACCTCCTGCTCCTGAATGTGTGATATTAATTGTTCCATTAGTTTGAACAAAATCAACATCAGTTTTAATTGCTGTACAATAAGACGGATCGTTTGATACAATCGCAACAGCTCCGGTCATATCAGCTGTAATAGTTCCTCCATTAACTGTCATGGTTTGTTTTGTTTTAAAACCTTTACCTTGAGCAGCCGGCACTGTGAGCGTTATATTACCACCATTTACTGTTATTATACTATCACATTTAATACCTTTAGTATCAGCAGTAGAAACTGTTATATTCATTGTTCCGCCATCGATTTGAATATAACCGGCATCAGCATCAATACCATCGCCTGTTGTCGATGTAGTAAGATTTCCATCGGTCATCAAGAAATAGTCATTTGCACGAATACCATCATTGGCAGCCTTTACGATATTAACCGTACCGCTTTGGATATCAATATAGTCATCACTACAGATACCATGTTTGTAATTTCCCGATACATTTAGTGTTCCTGTTCCGGTAAATATTAGCTGACCTTCACTAAAGAAACACCCTTTTTGGTCCTCACCCGATACTGTTGCATAAGAAGAGGCATCAGTCAAATTAGATGTTCCATTTAACTGAACAGTACATTTTTTACCTGTTTGGATATTGATTGCAGCACCATCATTATTTGTAATGCTCACACTATTCAAATCAAGGATAAATTTAGTGTCAGAATAAATCTTGAACGATCCACTTGTAGTTGTTCCGGTTAACTTATAAGAAAGTTCATTTAGAGAAGTTGATGTAACCACAACATCGGCTCCTGTCTTGGTAACAGTAACGCCTTCAAACGCAAATGGATTTACAATTTCTGCATCGGTACCATTATAATTAATTTCCACGATAGAAGAAGCTGTTCCCATTGTTACTTTTTCAACTTCTGAATTAGACATTGTTTTCACAACTCCATTTTTTGCTGTAAAAATCACATTTGAGCCATCTTGCGAAATGCTTACACTATCGGCAATCTCAAGAGGCAATCCAAGTTTCATATTATCGGCGCGATGGATCCACATTGTTTCAGCAGCCCACGCTAAAGAGACAAGCGATAACGCTGATATTGCTAAAATAATAGTCTTTTTCATCGTTTTACAATTTTAGAAATTAATGTTCCGGCTTTTACGATATATGTACCCGAAACAAGATTAGAAATATTCAACGAAGCTTTTCCTTCAGCAACAAGAGCGCCGGCTGAATTATATACTTCAATCATCACATTTTCATCTGCGACAGAAATAGTCGAACAATCTGAATTAAATATAAATCCTGATTGTTTCTCGTTTCCGATTTCATCGATACCGGAAAGATTTCCATTAAAGCGCAAAGAAACAAATGAGCCACGAGAAAACGTTTCTGACGTTCCATCAGTAAAATTAACGACTACCCCACTTCCATCTGTAGGAAATGTAATGTGGCTAATACTCGCAATAGAGATTGATTTATCTCCCATACTCTGTCTTACAATCAAATTATCAACAGCATTTATTGACAGAGTCATAAATAGTAATAGTGTAAATGTTATAAAACGCATGGTATAAAAATTTAATTATCATGC
>CAZCEB010000197.1:0-1371 GCA_964497305.1 uncultured Muribaculaceae bacterium
AAAGAGAGTTACAAAATGTAACTCTCTTTTGTTTTGGCTTAATATGCAAAAAGTAGGCTGAAGATATTATAAAAAAACAGGATCATAATTTCTATAAGTTAATGACATGCTGATTGTATAACGAGGAAAGGGAACACCTTTGTGGGGTGCTCCCTGTTTTTATTTCTTCTTTCTCTAATCTTATTGAGCTGAATCAGCAGGAACTTCCATCACCGGAGCTTGAGCTTCAGCAGCAGGTGTTGCATAGTCAATTCCTGTTGTTTGCATTGTTTCTGCCTCAACACGAGATTGCATAGTTACATTGCGAGGCATTACAAATGCTGACACGATTGCAAGCACTCCGATTACTGCAGCAAGTGTCCATGTAGCTTTTTCAATGAAATCAGTTGTGCGACGCACTCCCATGATTTGGTTTCCGCCACCAAATGATGATGACAAACCGCCACCTTTAGATTTTTGAACAAGAACAACTACAATCAATAGTAGTGCTGCAATAATTGATAAGATAACAACTAATGTATACATGTTATGTTTTAAATTATTTGTTAATTATGTCTTTGATTTATTATTAGTTTACGCAAAAAACGCAATTGGTCTGCAAAGTAAATACTTTTTTCCGGAAAATTCAAACTTAAGTTGCTTATAATTTCATAAGCCTTTGAATATTTATGTTGTTTTATATAGATTTTAGCCAGACTTTCGCTCAATAATGAGTCATCAGTTGCCTCAGGTGCATTTACCGGAGCATCATCCACAGGCACAGGTTCAGGCTCTTGCTTTTCTTGTTCTACCGACGATGGGAAATGCCCTTGAATTTCCTTGCTTTTCAATATAAATGCATTAATCTTTGCATCTTGACTATCATCTCCCGGCTCTGACAAGTCGGGGATGCTACGCTCCTCTTCTTCTGACAATAATTGTGCATAGTCAGGAGTGGGATTAAATATCAACTTGGTTAATATTTCTTCCTCATGAGGATCGGGATTTCCATAGGTTGCAATAAACGTATCAATTGCCGTATTTGTGTTTATTACCGGTTTCTCTTCCTTAGGGTAAAAGCCAATCCACTTTTCGGCATCCTTATCCATTAATTGCGTAATTGTGTTTTTATCTCCCGAACACAATGCAACTTTAGCCATCAGAGTTTTGCGTTCCTCATCGGTTAACTCCGACGAGCGTTTAAGCAACATTGATGCCGGCATCGAAAAATAGGGATAGCGCTCCGACATTTCCTCTACCCACTCTTTTTGTGGAACATCCGTCGGGTTATCTATCAATGATATTATTTTTTCTTGCAATGACATTTACCAATTACCAAGTGTTGCATTAAAAATCAAGTCAACAAGTTCTTTTGATATCTGAGAACACAAC
>CAZCEB010000197.1:1381-3815 GCA_964497305.1 uncultured Muribaculaceae bacterium
TTTCGGAACTGTCAAATTCTCTATATGCCGAAAACGATTGATCGACATCCTTACCATCTTGTTTATTATCGGTATATTTTACTCTGACAGTTATTGTCAATCGTGTTTTTGAAGCATAGGCATCCTCTGTAACAGCCTGCGGAGACAAGCTGTAACCGGTAATCTCTCCTTCCATTTGAAGATCGGCACTTGTATCAACGATCTGCAATCGAGTGTTTCTCGAAATATAATCGAGCAACTCGTTTTCAAACGTCTGTTGCAATGGGGGATAAACAAGAGCTGCACGTATAGGGAAATTTGAAACAAATATTGTTTTATACACATTATAATCAAGAGCTGCTCCATTAAACTTATAGCTCACAGAGCAACCTTGCCATGTCATCAACATAACAAGTAATACGACTACTTTTAGATTTAAAATTTTAGACATCTGTTTCATTTTTCTCCTATTATTCCAGACCATACTCTCTGATTTTGCGATATAGTGTACGCTCAGAAATTTTCAATTCTTGAGCTGTGGCTTTGCGACGTCCTCCGTTTCGTTCAAGCGACCGGCGTATTGTCTCACGTTCAGTATCTTCAAGTGTCATCATCGAAGCATCGGCATCTTGCACCTCTGTAACATCTGACTGAAACTCCATATCACCGGAAATTATTTCATTTACCGAGGGGTGATATTTCACGAGCGTGCGAGGCAGTGTATCAATTGCTTCGGGCGCATGCAAATCAACCGTTGCAGGCTTTGACGAAAGAGCTTCGACTGTTCCTCGCAATGCATCAATTTCATGTTGCATGCGGAATATCATATTAAACAATAATTCTCTCTCCTTTGCATAGGAATGTGTGGCATCGGAAGCAACCGTCGGGGTATATATCGTTGCATTATGAGGGATATACTGCTCAATACTGCTTTCAGTTATTTCATTTCCCGCTTCAAACAATGAAATCTGCTCAATCACATTTTTCAATTGTCGCACATTTCCCGGCCAACGATAGTGTTGTATCAATCGGCGCGCACTTTCATCGAGAGAAATTGCCGGAGTTCTATATTTTTCTGCAAAATCAGCGGCAAATTTTCTTGCAAGTAATACTATATCATTTCCTCTCTCTCTCAATGGTGGGATAGAGATTTGTACCGTTGAAAGTCGATAATAGAGGTCTTCTCTGAAACGTTTCTCCTCTACAGCCTTAATCATATCCACATTTGTTGCTGCAACAATGCGAATATTGGTTTTTTGCACAGTAGAAGAGCCCACTTTTAGAAATTCACCACTCTCTAACACGCGCAATAATCGTGCTTGTGTAGTCAATGGCAATTCAGCAACCTCATCAAGAAATATCGTCCCGCCATCGGCTTCTTCAAAATAGCCCTTGCGAGTAGCGACTGCACCTGTAAATGCACCCTTTTCATGTCCAAATAGCTCAGAATCAATCGTCCCTTCAGGGATAGCCCCACAGTTTACAGCAATATATTTATTGTGTTTACGAGAACTGAATGCATGTATAATCTTAGGAAAAAACTCTTTCCCTGTACCGCTTTCTCCTGTTATCAATACCGACAAGTCAATGGGCGCAACTTGAATTGCACGAGACACAGCAGCAATGAGAGCAGGCGCATTGCCCACAATCCCAAGACGCATTTTGGCTTGTTGCACCTCAGCCGGTATTTCCATCAGATTTACTTGCATGATTTCAATGAATAAGTGCTATTTCTTAAAAATTTATTGAATTCTTCAAGAGAGCCCATGTGTTTCAGTTGTTCCTCAACCGAGATGGGATCTCCTATCGAAATGTGTAATGTTTTACCTTTCTTTCTAAACACTTCAGTGGGGAGTCTCATTGTGCGCAAACGCCAATCTATCAACCCGAGAATGTGAGACATCGCACTATTTCTCCCATGGAAAAAGATGGGAACAACAGGCACTTTTAGCTGCATGATGAGTCTGATGATATTGTCTTGCCACTCACGATCTTGCAAACGCCATTTTGTGATTTTTGACACCGCTCCGGCAGGGAAAAATCCTATGGGCTCTCCCTTTCTCACTTGCATAATGGCTGCCTTGATCCCATTCATCGATACCGCCTTTTTCTTTGGGTCAGATGATTGGTAAGCATCAACTGCAATGAAATTAGGTCGCATGGCCGAAATATAGTTGAGCACCATATTCACCATAACCTTAAACTGCGGACGACGCTTAGCAACAATATTTATCAAACTAATTCCATCAAGCGCGCCAAAAGGATGATTGCTTATGGTAATAAATGCTCCTTCGGGAAGATTGTCAAGCACTTGCTCATTGTCAATGCGCAATGTGATATCAAGGTCTCTCAAAAGCCCTTCAGTAAATGGCTGTCCGGGAGTATCACAGCTGTGCTCATGCAACCAATTTACTTTGTCAACTTTTAAAAATTTAAAAAAAGATGAAAATTAATT
>CAZCEB010000198.1:0-3787 GCA_964497305.1 uncultured Muribaculaceae bacterium
ATAGAGTAACCATCAAGTAGTAATAACAAGATTAATCTTATATATAAATGGAAGAAATAAGATTGATGAAAGGAAACGAAGCGATAGCACATGCGGCAATACGATATGGAGCCGATGGCTATTTTGGTTATCCTATCACTCCACAGTCAGAAATTCTTGAAACGCTTGAAGCAGAAATGCCTTGGGAAACGACCGGAATGGTTGTCCTTCAGGCTGAAAGTGAGGTCGCAGCTATAAATATGGTTTATGCAGGAGCTGCTTGTGGCAAGGCGGTGTTTACATCATCGTCAAGCCCCGGTGTGAGTTTGAAACAAGAAGGTATCTCATATATTGCAGCAGGGGAACTCCCTGCGCTCATTGTTAATGTGATGCGTGGAGGTCCGGGACTTGGAACGATACATCCATCTCAAGCCGATTATTTTCAAGCTACAAAGGGTGGTGGTCATGGTGATTATCACTTGATAGTCCTTGCTCCATCAAGTGTGCAAGAAATGGTAGATTTCGTTACTTTGGGATTTGACCTTGCATTTAAATATCGCACACCGGCAATGATACTTGCCGATGGTATTGTAGGACAAATGATGGAGAAAGTTGTTTTGCCCCCATTCCGCCCCCGTCGCACCGATGAGCAGATTGCAGAGCAATGCCCATGGGCTGTTACCGGTCGTCCGGCAACACGCAAACCAAATATAATGACAACGCTTGAGTTGGATTCTTATCAGATGGAACGAAATAATGAACGTTTCCAACGCACCTATAAGTTGATTGAACAAAACGAGGTGCGTTACCAAGAATATTATACTGAAGATGCCGATTATCTGATTGTTGCGTTTGGCTCTATTGCGCGCATATGCTTGAAATCGATAGAGGAACTTCGTTCTCAAGGGGTAAAAATAGGGTTAATACGACCTATTACTTTATGGCCGTTCCCCTATGAACGAATTGCTGAACTATCAAAGCAGGTAAAAGGAATGTTATGTGTTGAGATAAATGCAGGACAAATGATTGAAGATGTGCGCCTCGCTGTTGAAGGCCGAGTGCTGGTGCATCATTTTGGTCGTTTGGGCGGAATTGTCCCCAATCCTAATGAGGTTGTAGATGCATTTAATTCTTATTTCTCAGAAGCTAAAAACTAAATGAGCTATGACAACAGAAGATATAATCAAACCCGAAAATCGTGTATATGCAAAACCACGTTTGCTAAACGATAATCACATGCACTACTGCCCGGGATGTAGTCATGGTGTAGTACATCGCCTCATCGCAGAGATAGTGGAAGAAATGGGTATCGAGGATAAAACAATAGGTATTGCTCCTGTGGGATGCGCAGTGTTTGCCTATAATTATGTTGATATCGACTGGATTGAGGCTGCTCATGGTCGAGCTCCGGCAGTAGCAACAGCAGTAAAACGTCTCAACCCTTCACGCATGGTGTTTACCTATCAGGGGGATGGCGATCTTGCTGCCATAGGCACATGTGAAACAATCCATGCTGCCAATAGAGGTGAAAATATTACTATTATTTTTATAAATAATGGTATTTATGGTATGACTGGTGGACAGATGGCTCCCACGACGCTTGAGGGAATGAAAACATCAACAACACCTTATGGTCGTCGAATAGACTTGAATGGATATCCATTAAATATAACCAAATTGGTGGCCGAACTTGATGGAACATGTTATGTTACCCGTCAGGCTGTTCACACTCCGGCTGCTGTGCGCAAAACAAAAGCTGCAATCAAGCAAGCGTTTAAAAATTCAATAGAAGGAAAAGGTACTTCATTAGTTGAAATTGTGAGTACATGTAATTCCGGATGGAAGATGTCGCCGGTTGCAGCCAATAAATGGATGGAGGAAAACATGTTTGAAAAATATCCTCTTGGTGAAATCAAAAACACAGTAAAGTAATGAAAGAAGAAATTATAATAGCCGGTTTTGGAGGTCAAGGAGTTCTCTCAATGGGTAAAATTCTTGCCTATGCTGCATTGATGGATAATTTGGAGGTTACATGGATGCCTTCCTATGGTCCTGAACAACGAGGAGGTACAGCCAATGTTACTGTTATTTTGAGTGATGCACCCATCAGTTCTCCTATCCTTGATGCGTTTGACACAGCTGTTATTCTCAATCAGCAAAGTCTTGACAAGTTTGAATCAAAGGTAAAACCCGGTGGCACTTTGATATATGACCCATATGGAATTCATCATGCGCCCACTCGCACAGATATTAACATCATTAGTATAGACGCAATGGAAGCGACATTTGATATGGAGAGTGCTAAGTCTTATAATATGATAGTTCTCGGCGCACTATTGAAAGTAAAACCATTGGTGCCAATGGAGAGTGTTATAAAGGGCTTGAAAAAGACTCTTCCTGAGCGACATCATCATCTCATCCCAATGAATGAAGCAGCCATCACTCGAGGCATGTCATTAGTAAAATAAAAGCACTTTTATAACCCGCAAATCGAAATGTTCAGGAAAAATAAATCGAAGCGTTCTCTTCTCTAAATCGAAACGTCCTCGAAAAACATTTTTTATAGATTAAATATATACAGCGAAAGCGACCACATATTCCGTGGCCACTTTCGTTTTTTGTAGGGGGGCTTTTCCTGGTTCATCTTATTGTGGGGGCAATAAAAAGGGAATTTACATCTTGATTTCTGTAAGAAATGGGTAATTTTTAGGCACTGAAATCACCTCTATAAATAGGGGTGATTTCAGTGCCTAATATATTGATATTTGCTATTTTACCTCCAAATTTGGAGATTGTTTAGTTAAATCATGAGTGGTTTACATCATGCCGCCCATACCACCCATGCCTGGAGCTTGCATTGCGGGTGCAGGATTTTCCTCTTTCTTCTCTGCAATAACACATTCAGTAGTGAGGAACATTCCGGCAATAGAAGCTGCGTTTTCAAGAGCAACGCGAGTTACTTTGGCAGGATCGATAACGCCTGCTGCGTGCATATTCTCATAAACGCCTGTGCGAGCGTTATAGCCGAAATCGCCTTCGCCGTCTTTTACTTTTTGAACGACTACAGCACCTTCAACCCCTGCATTTGCAACGATTTGACGAAGAGGCTCTTCGATGGCACGTTTAACGATTTGGATACCTGTAGTTTCGTCATCGTTTTCTCCCTTGAGGTTTTCAAGACGAGCAACGCAACGTATGTAGGCAACACCACCACCGGGGACGATACCTTCAGCGATAGCAGCACGAGTAGCGCTAAGAGCGTCGTCAACACGGTCTTTTTTCTCCTTCATTTCAACTTCAGAAGGAGCACCGATGTGAAGAACAGCTACACCGCCTGCAAGTTTAGCAAGACGTTCTTGAAGTTTTTCGCGGTCATAGTCTGAAGTTGTTTTTTCGATTTGCATCTTTATTTGGGCAACACGTGCAGCAATAGCGTCTTTGTCGCCTGCACCGTTAACGATAGTTGTATTTTCTTTGTTTACTGAAATCTTTTCAGCGCGACCGAGGTAGTCGATTGTTGCACTTTCAAGTTTCATGCCCTTTTCTTCAGAGATAACTACACCGCCTGTGAGAACAGCAATATCTTCAAGCATTTCTTTGCGACGATCGCCAAATCCGGGAGCTTTAACAGCGCAGATTTTCAATGAACCGCGTAGGCGGTTTACTACAAGTGTAGCGAGAGCTTCTTGGTCAACATCTTCGGCGATGATGAGCAATGGACGACCGCTTTGCGCTGTTGCTTCAAGGATGGGAAGCATGTCTTTGAGGTTAGAAATTTTCTTATCGTGGATTAGAATGTAAGGACTAT
>CAZCEB010000199.1:0-3775 GCA_964497305.1 uncultured Muribaculaceae bacterium
TCTAATCGCGACATAATTAATGAATGGCACTTGCATTGAGAGAATTGTTGCAAATAACGCATGCGACGATAAGCCTGAGTAAACGATTCTGCCGAGAAAAGAAACGACAAAGTGCTTATTTCCCCTTTATTTGAACGCATTTTACGCACTGCCGATGCATATTTTTCTCGCATCGTTACCAATTTCTTATCTACAATTTGAATTGAATCATTCAAATTGTTTATCACATGGTCTATTGAATCAATTGACTTTTGTGTTTTCAAGATTGATTCATTCAATTCCTTCACCTCCGCTTCAACAAAATTGAGTTGATTTAACTGACGCTCTATTTTTTGAGCATTCTCATCAATCTTGCGAGAAGTTTCCTTTATTTGCTGAGTTGTTGCCTGCTTGTCGCGTTTTATTCGCTTTGCATTGCGTTGAGGAGTTGCTACCACAGCTACTGCAGTAAACAATGTAATCAATATCAACAAACAATACCTCAGCATAGGCTATTGTCCTCCCGATAATGTTTTCATTAAAGACTCACTATATATGCGTTTATAACCTTTGGGCATCTTCCACACATTTTGCTTTCCTGTGTTCCACTTAGCCTTTTCAGCATCCCATTTTATCGTTGCCTTCATAGCCATTTTCCCGGTTGATATATTTATATTTGACACACGAGCTATTGTTCCGGCAGAAGATGACACATGATTACTATATTGACACACAAGCGGAGTAACATCTTTTCGACACACTGTCAATGCCATTAATTTATCGTCAGAAGAAACACCAAAAGCATATTCGACATCATCGTAAAATTTTTTAGGTAATATGGTCCAATATTCTCCCATTTCAAATAGTTTCACCTGTTTCTTCATTGATTTCTCAATGCGACCATGCTCCAATAGAAACGCCTGTCCGAGCAATATATCCTGCACATCATTTATTGAGACCGGAAATTTTCCACGCAATGAATTTATATCTTCGGCAAGATAATATTTGTGTATTTTTTCTGTCGCATACACCGAGTCATTGGTTATATAAAGATTTGCAACCTCCAAGCCCAATACCCTCAATGAAATTAATATACTCTTTCCTCTCACCATCGTTGCACGCCCCGATATTGAATATTGTTTAGGCTCCTCCAATTCAAGTTTCACAGGCACATTTACATCTTCCCACTCAGCATAACTTGATGTCAATGCATTAAAATGTTCCGAAAGCGAACGTTCACCATCACTTTCCGGAGATAATGTAGCCGATTGTTTTGACGAACGGCATCCGGCAATCGTCAACAACACCAAACATAATATTGCAGAATAAATATATCTCATCACTTATAAAAATAGGTTTTATGAAGCACTTTTCGTTGCAACATTTCATTCTCAGGCTCCAATTCCAATGCCTGTCTCCAATAATCCAATGCCTTATCAGGATCTCCCATCATGAAATATATATCTCCGGCATGATGAAACAACTCAGCCGATGGGCTATCGCTATACTTCAGCGCGTCTTCGATATAACGATGAGCACGTTCAAAGTCTTTTTTCTTAAACAGCACCCATGCATAGGTATCAAGATATGTATCATTTTCCGACTCTTCTTGGATTGCAATTGCACTCATACGCTCTGCGCGGTCAAGGTCTCGACCCTCACATGCAAGATAGTAGGCACAATTATTTAGTGCCAATAAATTACCGGGATCCACCTCAAGTGATTTATCATAATAGATAAACGCACTATCGACCTGCTCTGCCATATAATAGGTATCACCTATCGAACACAACACTTGCGAATACAGCTCTACATCAGCCGAATCGACCAATTCAAGTGCGGTATTCAAATGCATCAACGATTTTTCAAATTGACCTTCCTGATTATAATTTGTTGCTATAAACAAATTTATCATCACACTCTTAGGATGATAGTGTAATGCCTTTTCTCCCACTTCGACTGCCTTTGCAAAATCATTTCCTTGCGCATAAAGACTCATGGTAGCTCGCCATCTCTCCTCATTTGAAGGATCACTATCCAATACATACCCCGCCTGCTCGGCTGCTCCTTTATAATCTTTTATTGCAACAAGATAGGAGCAATACAAGTCATGTATATCCTTTTCATGCGGATGCTGCTCCAACAACACCGCAAACAAATCTTGTATGCGTGGTTGTTGCTCCGGATCTTCATATAATGCCCTGATATAATTGGTCAACAGACTGAGTTTTGCTTGCAAATCAAGACTTTCCTGTTTCAATGCTCGAAATACCTCTTTGTCATACGTCGCACTATCTCCTTGCTCTTTATAGAAATTGGCACGCGTATAGTAGGCAAGTCCGCTTGTAGAGTCCAAATCACACGCCCTGTTATAATAATACAACGCGCTGTCTCGTTGTGCAAAAAGTGAATATATATCTCCGGCAAAAACATTATACTCAGCACTCGTTGGAGACGACTTCAACAAATCTTGCAATTCATTTATTATCGCCACAGTATCTCTGACGATAAAATGTGTGCGAATTTTTCCGGTAGAGATTGTCATGTTTTTACCCTCAACTTTCTCTATGCGATTATAAACATCAATTGCCCGTTTGATATTTGCAGAGTCGCCCGATTGCGCCAACGATTCGGCATATTTCATTCCTATCTCAGTTTTATCATTATAGATAGAATCAAGGGTTGCCCACACTTGACGAGCTTTTTGTCTCATCCCAAGTTTTTCATTGATATTTCCAAAAAGATAGCTACCATAAAAATCTTCCGGAGATGAGTTAAAATGCTTCTCCATCATATTGTAGCCTTGATTGAACAATAGTGAGTCTTTATTGGATATCGCCAATTTATAGTAGCCTATATAAAACCCCACATCGCTATTTGTCGAATCGAGTTCATAAGCCCTGTTCATCAATTCAAAATAAGCATCTTCATTATCCAATGCATTTTGTCGCAAAGCCTCCATATAAATATATTCGGCCTTGCGCTGACGCGCATCCTCACTCCATTGAGTCTTTGTCGCACTCACCTCAAGCGCTACAAACACGATGGCAACGACAAGCAATATTTTTTTGCTCAGAAATTTCACTACGCTCCTTCTATTATTTGCGACCTGTGTGTCCAAATCCGCCGGCTCCACGTTCCGACTCATCGAGCACCTCTACCTCTTCCCAAGTAGTGTGAGAATAAGTAGTGATAATCATCTGACAGATGCGCTCTCCGTTATTTACGGTGAAAGGCTCGTTTGACAAATTTATCAATATAACACCTATTTCCCCACGATAGTCGGCATCAATCGTACCCGGAGTATTAACAAGAGAAATCCCATGCTTCAATGCCAATCCACTACGAGGACGCAATTGACACTCATATCCTTGTGGCAACTGAATACGCAACCCTGTTGGAATTAACGCGCGTTGCAACGGTTGTAACACCACCGGTTCTTTAAGACATGCACGCACATCCATTCCTGCTGATGATATTGTACTATAAGCGGGTAAATCGTGTCCCGACTCATTGATTATCTTTACTTTTACTTGGTCCATAACGTTAATTTATTTCAAAATAGAATATTAGTGCGAATATAACGAAAATACCTCATTTTCACCCCTTCTATTCAACATTTTTAATAAAAAGAGAAGGTTGCGATGTTGTCGCAACCTTCTCGAGAGTTATAATCAGGTTAGGATTATTTGCCTGCAAGTTTTTCTTTAAGTGCAGCAAGTTCTTCGAGGTCACCAAGAGTAGTTTTTTCGAGAGTTGTTGCAGCAGGTGCTTCTTCAGCTTTCTTAGTAGCACG
>CAZCEB010000200.1:0-3773 GCA_964497305.1 uncultured Muribaculaceae bacterium
TAGCACCGGCTCCAAGAAATCCCACCCCGGTAATCACCTGAGCGGCTATGCGACCGGGATCCCCATTTTTTAATCCTAAATAAACTTGCGGAACATATATTGATATCAACATCGCAAGTGTAGCACCCATTGAAATCAAAGCAAAGGTGCGCACACCGGCAATTTGACCTTTTCGCTTACGTTCAAGACCAACCACGCTACCAAGTATCAAACTCAGACACAATTTGAATATGGCTGAAATCGTTGTAACTTCTGCTCCTGTTATATCAGTTATAAATTCCTGCCACATTTATATTTTGTATTATTTTTTTAATGTAAATCGTCTTGACACTAAACGATAATCATCGGCAAATAGTTCTACCATATATTCACCGGGTGAAAGCACTGTATTTACATCCCAATACATCTTAATATCGGCAACTTCCTCTCCGGCATACTCTATTGTTTTACGAGCTGTACATTGTAACGATGCACCTTCAAAGTTAAATGTCCCGGCCTCGCCAAGCAAATTACCTTCGGGAGATGTTATGCGCAAATAAATTATCTTTTCGCCCACCGGAGTTGAATTATTTTGAGGGATTGTAAATGTTACCATCAATTGTTTAGCTTTTTTCACCTTATTCTCAGTTTTTCCATTCTTTTTCAATGGAGTCAAAGACAATCCGGTAACATTAAGTTTTTCAGCGAGTGTCATGCGTTCCGACAATTCTTCATTTTTGCGTGTTGCCTCTTCTACTCGCTCTGACAACTCGGCATTACGATTTTTTATTTTTTTGTTTTCAGCCTTAAGACCGGCATTTTCCTTTCCCAACGAGTCTATTTGAGCTACATAGTGGCGTAAAATTCCTTTTAGCGTTTCTATTTCTGATTGTAACTCTCGTATGCGAGCAGCACTCTTCTTCTTTTCGCTGTTCAATTCTTGCAATAATTTTTCAACCTTACTTTTTGCTGCCGCATATTTTATTAATATTGAATCATTGGCCAATTTTTGTGCCTGATTCTCATACTGCACAAACTCATCGTTCAATGCTTGATATTCTCCCGCAAGTTGTAGCTGTTCATTGGTCAATTGCAATTGTTCATTTTCAGCAGCCATCTCGCTCACCTTGCTCCCCATTATCGCAGTTGTTACTATAATTGCAATTATTGCAACAACGACAGTTGCACCAAGAATAATAACAATCTTCTTTAATTTATCTGGACTTAAATTTAAATCGAGTTTCATTTTTTGTTCAATTATTTATTTTTCCGCAAAAATAATAAATCACAGCCTCTTTATAAAACATTATAGGCTTAAATTTAACTTTTTAGACCGCTACTTAGACTTTAATAACAATATTTTAATGAACACACATAAATTTCACATTGTTATAATTCTGAATAACAATTAGTAAAATTTTCTTTCTAAATTATCTAAAATAAAAGTTTCTTCAATTGAGTTATTTGTTATATCTTTGCGGTGTTAAACAACAAAATTTGTATAATTTAAAACAATTTCAACTATGGCTTACGTTATTACTGACAACTGTGTAGCTTGTGGAACTTGTATTTCTGCTTGCCCTGTTGAAGCTATCTCTGAAGGTGATATCTACAAAATCGACCCCGATACTTGCATCGATTGCGGTACTTGCGCTGAAAACTGCCCAAGCGAAGCTATTATTCCCGGAGAATAATAATCACCACTAAAAAAGAAATTAAAAAAGGATGCATCACAAGATGCATCCTTTTTCGTTATATCTGATTAGGTATTAATTATTGCGACGATAGGTATATGTACCCTTATCCTCATGAGTTCCATATTCTTCATCAATCTCTTTTTCTATCGCAACCACGACTAATTCATTTTCTGATAGACTATGAATATATGATTTCACATAATATGAACTCTCCCCTTCTGCATAAGTCTCTTCTTTAAATATATTACCGTTTAATTCATATGTTTCGGTATATTCTTCATACCAACTGTTACGATAAGGTCTATAAATCATTTCTGTTATCTGATAAGTATTTTCAGCGACACATTCTATATACAATTTTGTAGGTTGAAGATCACCACAATCTTCATCAGAACAAACACCTTCAGCTGTCTGATCATCATAATCCCATATTTCTGTTTCATTTCCATCGTCAGAGCATTCCCATTTTGCATTTACCAAGAACCATTCACCTTCAAGGTTTTCTTTAATTGAGCCGGAACTTGGTCCTTCATCATCATCACTTGAACATGAAGCAAAGCTCATTCCCATCACAAGCATCATTACGATGCCAAAAAATTTCAAATTTTTCATTTTAGATAAATAAATTAGTTATTAGGTTATTTTAACAACACAAAGTTAACGATAAAACGCTCTCCTCTACCCCCCCCTGTTAAATTTTGTTAACACGTTTATTATTCTACTATTTTAGTATCACTTTTTTGTTTTAGCTTTAAAAACTTTATCTTTGTATTTCTCAATTTTATTTAAATTCAAGTGATGAATCCACTATTCAGCATAATAACTGTTACTTACAATGCAGCCGACACATTACCCGCAACGCTAAAAAGCGTGAGTGAGCAATCATGCCGTCTATTTGAGCACATTATTATGGACGGAGCATCTAAGGATAATACTATTAAAATTGCTGAAGATGCCCATATTAAGGAGATGCGATTATTTTCAAGTCCCGATAATGGATTATATGATGCGATGAACAAAGCAATGGATGTCGCAACCGGTGAATATCTCATTTTTCTTAATGCCGGAGATGCTTTTCATTCATGCAACACCTTGCAACTGATTGCCGATGTTATAATGGATAACGATTTCCCGGGCATTGTATATGGACAAACTCAACTCGTTGACGCTCAATGTCATCGCATTGGCAATCGCCATCTGACAGCTCCTGAAACATTGACTCTGAAAAGTTTTGCAAACGGCATGGTGGTGTGTCATCAGGCATTTATCGTACTTAGACGCATCGCCGGAGAATATGATTTAAAATATCGTTTCTCTGCCGACTATGAATGGTGCATACGTTGTCTTCAACACTCTCGCCACAACATTTATATCGATGAAACGATTATCGATTACCTAAGTGAAGGGTTGACAACAGCCAATAGAACGGCATCATTAAAAGAACGATTTAAAATAATGTGCCATTACTATGGGACATTTCCCACTATAATAAAACACCTACGATTTATACCTCGATTTATACGACAACAACTAAGAGAACGAAACAATAAATAAGTATATGAAATATTATATCGCCGTAAACAATCAGCCACAAGGTCCATTTGAGATAAGCGAACTATCGCAAAAGTGTATCACACCCGACACACTTCTTTGGTGTGAAGGAATGAGTAATTGGCTTCCGGCTAAGAATATAGCCGAAGTAAATTCTGCATTATTCAATTCTACAGTTCCTCCTGTATATAATGCTCAAAAATTTAATAACCAACAACAAGAGCCCCCTATTTCACCTATTGCTCAATCAATTCCTCAAGTAATGCCAAAACCCAAAACATGGTTGGTGGAATCAATTCTTTGCACAGTTTTCTGCTGTCAAGTATTTGGAATTGTTGCAATAATCATGTCGGCACTTGCCGAGTCGGCATGGAGTCGCAAAGATTATGAAGAAACCCAAGCAAAAGCCAAACAGGCTCGCACATGGGTGCTGGTATCATTCATCACCGGTATAGTTTATGTTTTGGGCTGTTTTCTTTACTTTTTTATTATTCTCGGCATAGAAACAATGGCAACAATATGATACTGCTAAACACTACATTTCTC
>CAZCEB010000201.1:0-3764 GCA_964497305.1 uncultured Muribaculaceae bacterium
TATATGCTTTTATTCTTGATTAGAGGCATGCCAACCGGGAATATCCGCTGACCCATAAAAAGCTACTGAGCCCTTATTGGGCTTATAGGGCTTAATTACAAAAAGAGAGGATTTTCGTTTGAAAATCCTCTCTTTGGCGTTGTGCGCGCGAAGGGACTCGAACCCCCACGTCTCACGACACTAGATCCTAAGTCTAGCGCGGCTACCAATTACGCCACGCGCGCAATTGCAGTACAAAAGTACTGCTTATTCTGATACTGTGCAAATTTTTCAAGAAAAATTTTGCATTAAATTGATTTTTCTACATTCCACACAAATGCACGTAATCCCAATTTGGGCGTTTCGACATCCATTTGATGCAATTTTTCAAGAACTGCATCAACTCGATTATCTTCTACAATAGTGATAATCGCCGATGCCATAGAAGGCCAAGCGTGAGAGCCATAATGAGGCTCTCCACTTTTACTCCCGCGTCCTTGAACGTCCTGCCATGCAGTAAATCCACGACAATTAGTTTTTTCAAGCATATCTACTATGCGTTCATAATAGGCTTGGTCAAATGCTATAAATATAGATTTCATTGTAATTCAAATTTAATGTTAAGAATGGGACTTGCGCAAAGCTTTGCGTGTGCGCTTAACTCCAACAGAAGCAAACAAACAATACATTGCAGGGACATAGAACAATGTCAACAATGTAGAGAATGTCAAACCACCGATAACTGCCACACCCATTGGTTGCCACATTTCAGCACCTTGCCCTGAGCTGACAGCCATGGGTACCATACCGAGGATTGTTGTCAACGCAGTCATGATAATAGGACGGAGACGTGATTCACCACCATTAACAACCGATGTGCGTATTGACATTCCACGTTCACGATTTAGAGAGATATAGTCAATCAACACGATACCATTCTTAACAACGATACCAATCAACATAATGGCTCCAATCATTGACATCACGTTAAGGTTGTGTCCTGTGAGGAATAACAACAAGAATACTCCGGTGAATGCAAATGGCAATGATGTCATAATAATACCCGGATACACATAGGATTCAAACTGAGCTGCCATCACAATATATACAAGAATGATGATGAGCAATCCCAACATCAACAAATCGCCAAATGCATCTTGTTGATCTTCATAGCTACCTGACAATTCAATATTTATACCGGCAGGGATATCCATCTTGTCTATTTCTTTTTGAGAAGCAGCAACAACTTCACTCATTGGCACATCGGCAACAACAGTTGAAACAGTAATAATGCGCTCACGGTCTTTACGTTCGATTGTCGGAGGAGAAAAACGTTCTACTACTTTACCCACATCTTTAACACGCACAGCTTTTCCTGTCGGGCTATATATGAGAATGTTTTCAATATCTGATATCGAAGTACGGTGTTCAGGGGCATACATCACTTTGATGTCATACTCTTCTCCATCTTCACGATATTGAGATGCAAGACTACCATTGATGCGGTTACGCAAATATGTCGCAGCTGTTTGCAAATTCAATCCGTATATTGCTAATTTTTCACGATCGAAATCCACTTGATATTCCGGTTGATAATCGGCACGTGAAATAGTAATATCGGCAGCACCTTTAACTCCTTTCAAAATACGTTTCAATTGTTGAGCAACAGAGTCAGTCTCTTCAAAGTCATAGCCGTAAATTTCATAGTCAATTGTTGACTGACCACCCATGCCTTGCCCACGGCTACCGCCCACATTTACTTGTTGTTTTGTAAATTGGGGATAGTTTTTAAGATCTTCACGCATCAATTGAGCGATTTCAGTAATGCTGCGTTCACGCTCATCAAGATCGACAAGTGAAATGTTCATAGATACGATGTGAGAGCCATTATCTTGCAATGAAGCAAATGTATTATCACTTGAAGCCTGACCGGTAGTATAGTTCAACACCTTGATTTCAGGATATTTCTCACGCCATTCTTTTGCCAAACGCTCTGTTATCTCATCAGCTATTTCAACACGAGTACCAATAGGTAACTCAAGAGACACCCCAAGACGTCCATTATCTTGTGTAGGGAAGAACTCTGTTCCCACAAAACGCAACAAGAAGATTGACAAAATAAAGATTGCGGTACACACAATTATTGATGAAATTTTATGCGTAACAACAAAATTCAACGAACGACCATAAGCTCGATCAAGAGCGTCAAGAGCATTATTTATAGGGGTAAATAATACTGTATATATTTTCCCATGCTTAACATCTTTACGCAATAGTTGAGAACACAACATCGGAGTCAATGTTAACGCACAAACAGTTGATATAATCATCATGATTGTTACCATCCATCCTAATTGTTGGAACAATACCCCTGTCATACCGGTTACCAATGTCAATGGGAAGAATACTGCTATAAGTGTCAAAGTAGAAGCGATTACTGAAATTGCAACCTCATTTGTACCATGCACAGCAGCCTGCTTGGGATCACTACCACGTTCAATGTGAGTTGTAACATTTTCAAGCACCACAATAGCATCATCCACAACCATACCGATTGAGATTGACAACGAAGAAAGAGAAATGATATTCAAGCTCGTTCCTGTCATTGCCAAGTATATAAATGATGCAATCAAAGAAATAGGTATAGTGATACATATAATCATTGTTGCACGCCAACGACCAAGGAATGCAAACACCACAATAACGACAAACAACAATGCATACAATACTGTTTCGACAAGAGAATCGATTGTGTTATTAATGTTCTCGGATGTATCAACAATCATACCAAGTTTCACATCAGAAGGCAAACGTTTTTGCAAACTCGGAAGCATTTCAAGCACCTTATTTGATATCTCCACCGAATTGGCTCCTGATTGTTTTTGGATAATAATCATAGCTCCTTTTTTACCATCGGTGTGAGTTTTTTGCGCACGTTCTTCAAGTGAATCATCAATGCGAGCCACTTGATGAAGATAAACGTTTTTACCATCTTTTGACCCTACTACAATATTACGCATCTGATCAGGAGAATCAAACTCACCTTGCACACGCAATGAATAGGTATCAGAACCAATATCAAAATTACCACCAGGAATATTTCTATTTTCAGCGGCAATCAAAGAAGATATAGTTTCAATCGAAAGATTATATGCTTCAAGGCGCACAGGATCTACATAAATGTGTATTTCACGTTTTGGAGCACCGGAAATAGATACCGAGCCAACACCATCAACACGCGCCAATGGATTAGCTACCGCATCATCAAGAATTTTATACAACCCCGGCATACTCTCTTCGGCTTGGACAGAAAGTAGCATGATGGGAATCATATCGGTACTGAACTTAAAAATTATAGGTGTCTCAGCATCGTCGGGCAATGCACTTGATACCATATCCAACTTATCGCGCACATCATTTGTCAACACATCAATATCATATCCAAACTCAAATTCAAGCGTAACGACCGATATATTTTCACGAGATTTTGAAGATATGTGCTTCAGATGCTCTACTGAGTTAAGAGTATTTTCGAGCGGACGAGTTACATTTTGCTCAATATCTTGAGCACTTGCGCCCTGATATGTGGTCATTACCATTATTGTATTGGTTTCAATATCAGGCAACAAGTCAATAGGTAATTTTGCAAGCGAGAAAAGTCCCATAATAGTAATAGCCACAAAACAGAGTGTGGTCATGATGGGACGTTTCACCGCACTTGAATATAAACTCATTGTTTTATTTTCTTAAATAATGAATAACTAAATTATTTCTTTATTACTTCA
>CAZCEB010000202.1:0-3724 GCA_964497305.1 uncultured Muribaculaceae bacterium
AGAATACTACCCATATCATAGCAGTCAATAAAAATCCCTCTCGTTTAGCCATTTCCATGCGAGAAGGTTGAATAAATGTCGTCATTGATGCACCGACAACTCCGGTTATTATCGTAGAAACGAGAAATGCATAAAAATCCGTTTCCTGGTATATAATAGTAACGACAAGAGGGAATACCATAAAAGCAGCCTCAATCATCATAAGCCATCCTGTTACACGAAGTAACATCGGAAAATTCACTCTTGAATGGGCTCTAAACATATTTCGTCGATATTCATTAATTAAACAATCGTTCTACCTTATGGATAGCCCCTGCAAGACAGAACACAACGACATGATCGCCTGCTTGTATAACCGTATTTCCTCTTACAAGCATCCCTTTTCCATCTCTCACAAGACCGGCTATTGTCATATCTCTTGATAAATTCAAGTCTTTTACAGCCCCTTTTGTAATCTTAGCATTGGGTTTAACCACAATTTCTGCAACCTCAGCATCGGCAAGCGCAAGACACTTTGATGAGTTTATATCTGCATCAAGCAATATTTGGAAAATTTTACTTGATGCAAGAAGTTTTTTATTTATTATAGTTCCTATATTCAGTCCTTCAGCTGCCGAAATAAATTGAATATTCTCTACCTCAGCAATTGACTTACTGACACCAAACTCTTTAGCAGTAAGGCATGCCAATATGTTTGCTTCAGAACTTTCCGATAATGCTATAAACGCATCAATATCCTCAATGCCCTCCTCCCTCAATACATCAATATCTCGAGCATCGCCATAAACGATTTCACTTTCAGGGCATCTTTCCGGCAAGCTTTTGCACACCTCAAGATTATTATCTATAATCTTGATTTTATATTTATCTCCAGCCAATGCAGCAAGTCGCTCAGCAATGCGACTTCCTCCCATTATAAGGACTTTTTTTATCTCATACTGCGTTTTTCCGCAAATATCCAATAAATCATTTACATGATCTTTTGTTACAGTAAAATAAAGGATATCATTTATTCTTATACGATCATCACCTCGAGGAATAATTGTTTCATGATTACGCTTAATAGCCGATACGTGAAATGTTTGCTGCGTGAAAGCCAAATCTTTCAACTGCATATCTATAAGACGAGCATTGTCTCGTAATTTAACGCCAACCAAAATGATTTCTCCTTCATGCAACTCAAACCAGTGCCTAACCCATGTTCGCTCCAACGCAGTCATTATTTCTTGTGCGGCAAGATATTCAGGATAAATGAGATAATCGACTCCAAGTCCGGTGAAAAAATCTCGATTTTCATGCGCCATGAATTCATAATTATCAATGCGCGCAACCGTTTTTTTTGCTCCAAACTTTTTTGCCATTGCGCAAGCCGTTACGTTGGACGTTTCATAGGGAGTTACTGCAATAAACAAATCACAATTCTCCACACCTGCATCACGCAGAGCGGTAAATGAAGTAGGGCTACCACGCAAAGTCATCAAATTATAATTTGCATCAATTGTGGCAAGTTTGTCGGCATCTTTATCGACAAGAACAATATCTTGTTCTTCACGAGACAACAACTTTGCCAAGTGAGAACCTACCTCTCCTGCTCCAACAATAACAATTTTCATTCCCTCGATGTTTTTACTGATACAATTGTATTATATATCGCATCTTCATCCATTCCGCACTGATGATATAGCTGAGCAACAGTTCCTTGTGCGATAAATTTATCAGGTACTCCAATTCGTTTTACTATTGAAGCATATCCATTATCACTCATCCATTCCATTACGGCAGAGCCAAATCCGCCACTAATAACACCATCTTCAACAGTAATTATTGGGCAATTTAATTCGGCAATCTCTTTTAATATCTCATTATCAAGAGGTTTCAAAAAGATCATATCGTAATGAGCTACTGATAAGCCTTCTGAATTTGCTTTACTAACTGCCTTCCTTACATTGTCTCCAATAGGACCTATTGAAAGCACAGCAACATCTGTTCCTCTTGTCAAACACTCTCCTTTTCCAATTTCAATGTTTCTCATTGGTGTTTGCCAATTCACATTTTTACCGGCACCTCTCGGATAACGGATTGCAAATGGTCCATAGTTGTCGTATTGTGCCGTATACAACAAATTACGCATCATCTGTTCATCTCGTGGCGATGCAACAATCATGTTTGGAATACTGCGCAAATAGCTCAAATCAAATACACCATGATGGGTTGCGCCATCTTCTCCCACAATTCCGGCTCTATCAATACAGAATGTAACCGGTAATCGTTGAATTGCTACATCATGAATCATGTGGTCATAAGCTCGCTGCAAGAACGAAGAATATATAGCACAATATGGGCGCATTCCATCTTTAGCCAAGCCTCCAGAAAAAGTTACTGCATGACCTTCTGAAATTCCAACATCAAATACCTTTTCAGGATATTTTTCTTGTAGAATACTCATCGATGTTCCCGAAGGCATAGCTGCAGTTATACCTACAATTTTGGGATTTTGTTCAACCAACTCTAAAAGTGTTTTCCCAAAAATATCTTGATATTTCAAAGGATGTTTTCCTTTCGATTCTCCGGTTATACGTTCTCCTGTCTCCGGATTAAATTTACCCGGAGCATGCCATGTCGCAGGATCCTTCTCAGCCGGCTCATAGCCCTTTCCTTTTACTGTTCTTAAATGTAGTATGCGAGGACCTTCCATGTTTTTCAATTCACGCAAAACTCTGACTATTCGAAAAACATCATGACCATCAAACGGTCCAAAATACCTCACATTCAATCCTTCAAAAATATTTTGTTGTCGAGACAATAAGGATTTCAACGAATTATTGAAACGTAATATAAAGCCACGCTTGCGTTCTGAAACAAGATGATATTTTTTCAAAAACTTATATACCTTATATCTTATTGCATTGTAGCTTTTTGATGTTGTAATCTGTCCAAGATAAGAATTCAACGCACCTACGTTATTATCTATCGACATATCATTATCATTAAGGATAATCAGTAGATTATTAGGTGTATTTGCCGCATTATTAATACCTTCAAACGCCAATCCGCCACCTATCGAGGCATCACCGATTACCGCAACAACATTGCGACGAGGATTTTCATTTTGCATTTCAGATGCTACTGACATTCCTAAACCTGCAGAAATTGAATTTGAGGCATGTCCTGCAGTAAAAGTATCATACTCACTTTCGTCGGGATTAGGGAATCCACTCAACCCCTCAAATTTGCGATTTAGATTAAATTGTTCACGTCTGCCGGTCAACAACTTGTGGCCATAGGCTTGATGACCCACATCCCACACTATGCGGTCATAAGGCGTATTGAATACATAATGTAATGCAACTGTCAATTCCACAGCCCCCATACTTGAAGCAAAGTGTCCCGGATTTGAAGCTAACGAATTTATAAGAAATTTGCGAATATCACTACACACCGAAGGCAATTCACCCAATTGTAATTTTCGCAAATCTTCGGGAGAATCAATTTTACTTAACATCGGATACTCCGATGCTTTATCACATATATTTTCGCTATGATTTTTTTTCATCATTGCCTTTATAATATTTCTTATACAATGGGAGAAATACAATAATCCCCGATGCTATTACGACAAATAAAGTATAAAAGTTCAAGCCTCGCCCTTGTAACATGAGAAAGCACAATAAGAGCCAAAGGACTATAATACATACAAATCTAATAATTACTGCTGTTTTCATTT
>CAZCEB010000203.1:0-3701 GCA_964497305.1 uncultured Muribaculaceae bacterium
GTTGAATACTATAATCTCCAAGGTATGAAGGTTGCTAATCCTCAAGGTGGCATCTTCATCAAAGTTCAAGGAAACAAAGTAACGAAAGAATACATCCGATAAAAAAGGAGTGGCGAGTCGCCACAGACAAACTTTTATCCTATAAAATGCCCCCATGCTCGCAAGAGTGTGGGAGCTGTCTTTATATAAGAGGGAAAAGGAGAGATGAAAAACTCTTCGCCTAAGATAACATAGGGGAAGAACTTTATTTTTGTGCCCGTAAGGGCTAAAATTGAATAGCCGGTGGTGGCGCTTTGCTTACCACCGGCTACAAGCAACAGACAATAAGCGTCGGAAAGACGCTACTCTACAAATAATGCTCGCAATAATATCATCCAAATAGCGTGCTTCCCACGCAATGGATACTTTCACGTTTACCCCGTGAATCATCACGGGGCTATTCAAATTTAGCCTTTCAGGCAACCCATGGCTATCACTTTCTTTCCCACGGAAAAAGGATTCTCAAAATAAACGTGGGAAGCACGCTATTTGGGTAATATAAGTAGAAAGGAAAGAGGTGATTTGGAAGAGATATGTGGAGCACATGACAGCGAAGCGATATAATAGCTGTGGGATTATTCCCATAATAACCTTAAGAACGAGCATTATTCCAAAGAAAATTTGATTATTCTCTGAAATTGAGATAAAAAAGTTTTGCAGAATGAAAAAGTATGTGTAATTTTGCACCGCTAAACGTAAAAAGCAAATAACAAAAATTAATATATAAATATGATTATCGTACAAGTAAAAGAAGGCGAAAACATTGAAAAAGCTTTAAAGAAATTCAAACGTAAATTTGAAAAAACAGGTATCGTTAAAGAACTACGTAGCCGTCAAGCATTTGAAAAACCATCTGTTGCTAATCGCAAAAAGATGATGAAAGCTGTTTACGTACAAAAACTTCGCAGCGTAGAAGAATAATCAATATTTTTCTCAAAAATTATTTGGAAATTTAAAAAGAATAGCATAAATTCGTAGCTACAGGATCGAGTTAATCGTTCTATATCGTTTTAGCACGAATTAATTATGCACATAGATTCTTTTTTGACATATATACGGTGTGAGCTGAATCTTTCGGCACACACCGTTTTGTCATATAAGACTGACCTTGTGCAATGGCGTAATTATTGCACCAACGATAACCCCGATGATTTTTCGCCTTTAGATATAACATCAGGCGACTTGAGACAATGGATTTCGCATCTTGCAACCAACAACAACAGTCCACGCACAATAAGGCGCAAGATGCAAGCGATTAGAGCTTTCTATAACTATCTCATGAAATATCATGGGCTAAAGATAAATCCTGTAGCAGATATTACTCTCGCTAAGATTGATAAACAGTTACCCATATACATACGTCCTGTTGAAACTCACGCGATACTATCGGAAGATTGGGACCATGATGACTATATTGAAACAAGAAACAGATTAGTTATTCTCATGTTCTACTCTACCGGGATAAGATGTAGCGAGTTGATGAATCTTCTTGATGCCAATGTTGATACCAATCGCGGTGAACTAAAAGTACTCGGAAAGCGTAATAAAGAAAGAATTATTCCTTTCGGCAAAGAGTTAAGCGATATGATAACACTATACCGTCAACTTAGAGATGATATTATTGAGTGCCCGGAGCCTCAATTCTTCCTACGCCCTACAGGAGAGCCTCTATATCGCAATCTTATTTACAATATTGTACATCGCACATTATCAGGACGCGTACATTCAGCACGCCAAAGCCCCCACGTGCTTAGACACTCGTTTGCCACAGACATGCTCAATAATGGCGCCGACATAAATGCTGTGCAACAGTTATTGGGGCATAATTCATTAGCCACAACGCAAATGTATACACACATTACATACCGTGAATTGAAACATAATTATGAACTCGCACATCCACGTGCACTAAAAAAAGGAGGATAATATGGACATTAGAATTAAAGCCATCCACTTTGACGTAGCAGAAAAATTAGTCAATTTTATAAACAAGAAAGTTGAGCGACTCGCTCGTCACAATGAGAATATCTCCGATGTAGATGTAACTCTAAAGGTTGTTAAACCCGAAACAGCGATGAACAAAGAAGCACTAATCAAGATAATGGCTCCTCAACATGAGGATTTAGTGGCGACAAAAGTTGCCGATACATTTGAAGAAGCAGTTGACCTTTGCCTTGAAGCAATAGAAAAACAACTCGAAAAGAAAAAATCAAAGAAATAACATCCCTTGAATCTTTTTCAAAAAGGCGTGCATGCACGCCTTTTCTTTGTTTGCGCACACCACTTTGGCTATTTTCTCAGAGAAAATTCGTAACTTGCGCAATAATTTGTAAAAAATCTCACAATGGCACTAAATTCCCCTAAAGAGGTTATAATATCAGCAATTGAAATAGGAGCAAACAAAGCCGCTCTGAGTTCCGGTAATTATGGCAAATTAGCAGTCCTTGCAATGTTGGCAGGCATTTACATATCCATGGGGGGAGTTCTTTCTCTAATTATCGGATATGGTTTTCCTGAAATTACAGCGGGCAACCCATCGTTACAACGAATTCTTAGTGGTGCAATGTTCCCCATTGGGTTAATTCTTGTTGTAATACTTGGTGCGGAGCTATTCACCGGCAACAATGCATTATTAATTCCCTCCTATTTTGCAAAAAAACACTCTTTTGGGGCTGTATTAAAAAATTGGATATTAGTTTATGTAGGCAACTTTCTCGGCGCAATAATGTTCACATACCTTTTTGTGTATCTGTGTGGATTAACGGCAAACGAGCCATACCATTCAGCCATTATAAAAATAGCCGAGGCAAAAGTTTCAATGTCATGGCTCACTGTTTTTCTCAAAGGAATCGGAGCCAACTGGTTTGTGTGCCTTGCGGTGTGGCTTGCTCTTTCAGGCAAAAGCCTTTTAGCTAAGATGGTGGGGTGTTGGCTCCCTGTAATGGTGTTTGTAGCTCTCGGCTATGAGCACTCAATTGCCAATATGTTCTTTATTCCCGCCGGAATGATGGAAGGAGCAAATGTAACAATCAGTCAAGCTATTACAACAAGTTTTATCCCCGCAACTCTTGGGAATATTGTAGGAGGAGCAGTCTTCGTAGGGTGTGCCTATTATTACATCAATCGTCCCAAACAATAATTTCCCAACAATAATCATAATACATCTTCATTTTTTGCAAAAATTATAGCCATTAATATTTTTCATTCAGCAATAAAGCAGTAACTTTGCACTAAATTTGAAACAAACAATATTTATTCACTTATAATAATTACTCTAAATGGTAAGTTACAAAGAACTTGGCTTGGTAAACACTCGTGATATGTTTGCTAAAGCAATCAAGGGAGGATATGCTATCCCTGCTTTCAACTTCAACAACATGGAGCAACTTCAAGCAATCATCAAAGCTGCTGCTGAAGAAAAATCTCCTGTAATCTTGCAAGTATCAAAGGGAGCTCGCAACTATGCTAACGCTACTCTTCTTCGTTACATGGCTCAAGGTGCTGTTGAATATGCAAAAGAACTTGGCTGGGCTAATCCTCAAATCGTTCTTCACCTTGACCACGGTGATAGCTTTGAACTATGCAAATCTTGTATCGACAGCGGTTTCTCTTCAGTAATGATTGATGGTTCTCATCTTCCTTATGAAGAAAACGTTGCTCTT
>CAZCEB010000204.1:0-3695 GCA_964497305.1 uncultured Muribaculaceae bacterium
ATTGCATAATAACAATTTGCAACTCCGGCAATAATTTGAGAGCGCACAGCTTGATGATATGCTTCACTTTGAAGGACTGCCGCTTTTGCTCCACGTTTAGTGTTCAACAACTTGCCAAAGATATCAATCTCCCAGCTCACCGCCATTGGCAATTGATAGGTCCATGTAAATTTAGACTCCGCATAAGAAACACCTGCACCATTGGGAGCTAAAGCCACCGATGGCAAATAGCTCAATCGAGCCCCTTTAAGCTGAGCATGAGCCACATCGATATTCAACTTTGCATTTTGCAAATTTGTATTATTTTCAAGTGCCTGATTTATAAGATCAACCAACACAGGATCAGTAAACACTTGCTGCCACTGAAGATTACCAAAGGCAGCAGAGTCAATCTCTGCGTCTTTGGCTTGTACATATTCTTGAGCGAGCGCATTATCCTCAGGCATGTCAAATTTGTTATAAATATGACAGCTTGAAAGCATAGTTAAACTTAGTCCAACTACTGCTATGCGTGATATATTTTTTATTGTCATGACAATATTAATGCTAAGTTATTATTTACGTGAATACTGTTCAATTTCCGAACTGATACCTTGATTATCTGTATCTTCCCACTTGAGAGGAGTAAATTTCTCTTGAATAGTTTGGAATACAACAAACAATGCAGGAACAATCAATACTTGGAATATCATACCAATTAACATACCTCCGATTGAACCTGTTCCAAGCGCATTATTACCATTAGCTCCTACTCCTGATGCAAACATCAATGGGAGCAAACCTATAATCAACGCCAAAGATGTCATCAAAATCGGACGCAAACGAGCAGCAGCTCCGGCAACGGCAGCATTTATAATGCTCATACCTGTGCGACGACGTTCTACGGCAAACTCTACAATCAAGATTGCATTCTTTGCCAACAATCCTATGAGCATAATCAATGCAATTTGCAAATAAATATTGTTGTTAATATCAAACATCAAAGCAAATATAAATGTACCCATCAATCCAAATGGGATAGACAGAATTACTGCCAATGGGAGAATATAGCTTTCATATTGAGCGCTCAACAATAGATATACAAACAATAAACACAATCCAAATATGATAGATGTTGCACTACCCGACGAACTCTTTTCTTCGCGAGTCATACCTGAATACTCAATACCATAACCTTGAGGTAGAGTCTCGGCTGCTACACGTTCAATTGTGGCAATAGCATCACCCGATGAATATCCTTCGTTGGGAGTACCATTGATAGCAATTGTTTGGTACATATTGAAACGGTTTAACAAGTCGGGACCATACACTTTGGTTAGCTTCACAAAATTTGAAATAGGAGCCATTTCAGCACCATTGCGCACTTTGATACTATTAAGAGTTTCAGGAGATACACGTGATTCAGGCGTCGCTTGCATCATTACACGATATAGTTTACCAAAACGGTTGAAGTTTGACACATACATACCTCCATAATAACCTTGCAAAGTTGACAAAATTGTAGATGGACTTATACCTGCTTGTTTACATTTTGCCACATCAATATCTACCAAATATTGAGGGAATGACGGATTAAATGTCGTATATGCCATTTGGATTTCAGGCTGTTGATTTAACTTAGCAAGGAAACCTTGTGTTACGTTAAAGAATTTATTGATATCCCCACCCGTTTTATCAAGCATCTGAATACTAAATCCGTTTGTTACAGAATAACCCGGAATCATCGGTGGAGCAAAGAACATTACACGACCATCTTTCACTTGTTGTCCCACCATTCCATATAGTTGTTGAATTATCTTAGTCGAACTTTCATCCTTTGAACGTTCTTCCCAATTTTTCAACTTAAGGATAAATGTACCATAAGTAGCACCTTGTCCTGCAACGAAACTATAACCATTAATAAGCACGCGTGTTTCAACAGCAGGAATTTGAGCAATAATCTTGTCAACTTGTTCAAGCAATTCGCCGGTGCGTTCTTGAGATGTTGCCGGAGGCATATCCACAACACAGAAAATAGTACCGGTATCTTCATCAGGGACAAGAGCAGTTGGAGTAGCTGACATGAGCCATACCAATACTGCGATAGCCACTGCAACAAGTAGCATCGACAATTTCTTAGCTTTGATAAAGAAACTAATATATCCACGATACTTATTAAGCAATCCATCATAGGCTGCATTAAATCCCGTGTGGAAACGTTGAACAAAAGTTGTTTTCTTTCCTTCATGCTCTTCATGCGGTTTCAAGAATACAGCACACAATGCAGGAGACAATGTCAACGCATTGACAGCCGAGAAACCGATGGCAATAGCCATTGTTAAACCAAACTGTTGATAGAACACTCCCGACGTACCGGGCATGAATGAAACCGGAATAAACACAAGCATCATTACAAGAGTAATCGAGATGATAGCCCCGCCTATTTCACTCATTGCATCAATAGAGGCCTTGCGTGCCGATTTATAACCCACGTCAAGCTTTGCATGCACCGCCTCGACGACCACAATCGCATCATCGACCACAATCGCAATTGCCAATACAAGCGCCGACAACGTAATCAAGTTAATAGAGAAACCTATTAATTGCATTGCAAAGAATGTACCGACAAGCGCTACGGGAATTGCAATAGCAGGAATTATTGTAGAGCGAATATCCTGCAAGAAGATATATACAACAATAAATACGAGGAAAAACGCCTCAAACAATGTTTTCAACACCTCATGAATTGACGCTTCAAGGAACTCATTAGTGTCCATTGGAACGCTAATTTCCAATCCGGCAGGCAATTCTTTCTTTGCCTCTTCAAGATATGCATGAACATTCTTGATAATCTCTGTCGCATTTGAACCCGGAGTTTGGAAAAGCATAGCTGTAGCAGCAGGATACCCATTGAGCTTATTTTCAAAGCCATAAGATACACGACCAAGTTCTATATCAGCAATATCTTTCAAATAAAGAACATCGCCATTGGTATTTGCTTTTACAACAATATTTTCAAATTCTTCGGGAGTAACAAGACGTCCTCTATATTTCATAACATATTGGAAACTTTGTTCTCCTCTTTCTCCAAATTGTCCCGGAGCAGCTTCAATATTTTGTTCGGCAAGAACGCCGGCGATATCGCTTGGCATTAATCCATATTGAGCCATAACATCAGGTTTCAACCAAATGCGCATTGAATAATCAGCACCCAACAACATCGCATCACCCACACCGGAGATACGCTGAATAGCAGGTACAATATTGATTTTTAGATAGTTTTCAATAAATTCATTATCATAAGAATCATTTGTTGAGTACAACCCTACAGCCATCAACATTGAGGTTATACGCTTTTGAGTAATCACACCCACCTTTGTTACTTCGGCTGGCAAGAAACCTTGAGCTTTAGCAACACGGTTTTGTACATCAATTGCTGCCATATCCACATCATAACCCTGCTCAAAATATACAGTAATAGTAGCACTACCTGTATTTGTTGCAACAGAGGTCATGTAGGTCATGTTTTGCGCACCATTGATTTGTTCTTCCAAAGGAGCAATTACAGAGTTTTGCACCGCTTGAGCATTTGCACCGGTATATGTAGTTGTTACCGAGATTGTTGGTGGGGCAAGGTCAGGATATTGAGTTACCGGAAGGGAAATCAATCCAATAATCCCCAATAACACGATAAATATTGAGATAACCGTCGAAAG
>CAZCEB010000205.1:0-3671 GCA_964497305.1 uncultured Muribaculaceae bacterium
AATCAGGTTGTGTAACGTTTCTGTGATTTCTTCTTTAGAAATATGTATGGTAATACTATTAATGAGTTGTCCTTTTAAATCTTGCAACAACCGAATGTTTGTAACGGCGAAACGAAGTTCCTCGCTCTTGAAGCGTTTTTGGAATCGGCCTGTTATAATAATAGGTATTCCCACAACTCCATAGTTCCTGAAATTAATGAAATCTTGTCCGAAGAATCTTAATTCGGTACTTCCATTAAAGTCCTCAATTTTTAGGATACCAAATTGTCCTCCACTTTTAGTTTGTTTGGTTTCAAAACTAACGACCATACCACCAAAACTGAGTTCCTTTCCTTCTACAGGCTCTTCTTCAATGAACGTCTTAATGTTATGGCTACAACCATAATTAAGTTCCATGTAATATGGGTCAAGAGGGTGTGCCGAAAGATACATACCCACCAACTCTTTTTCCCTATCAAGACGTTCTGTGTCTGACCATGCAACAGCAGGAATTACCTGTGGACGAGCTGCAGTGGTGAGTGCTTGGTCTTCATCAAATCCAAACAATGATGCGCTACTTTGCATCTTATCGTTTTGAAATAATTGACCATATCTGATGAGTATTTCAGCAAAACTTTCATCTTTATTGTTTTTTTCAAAGAAATCTTCGCGTTTAATATCTGAGAAGCAGTCAAATGCGCCTGCTAATGCAAGAGACTCAATTGTTCGGCGATTTATTGAAGACATGTTTACTCGTTCAATAAAGTCGTAAATATTTTCAAATGGACCACCTTCGTTTCGAGCTGCGATGATATCGTTTACGACATTTAAACCAATACCTTTGATTGCAGCAAGACCAAATCGAATATCTCCTTTTGAGTTTACACCAAATTTGGTGAAACTTTCATTGACATCCGGTCCTTTTACATCTATGCGCATTGCTTTGCATTCGTCCATGAATCCGGTTAGCTTGGTAATATCGGCAAGATTTCGGCTTAATACAGCTGCCATATATTCAGCAGGGTAATTTGCTTTAAGATATGCAGTTTGGAATGCTACCCAGCTATAGCATGTCGCATGGCTTTTGTTAAATGCATAAGAAGCAAATTTTTCCCAGTCGGCCCATATCTTTTCGAGGACTTTTGTTTCATAACCATTCTTTTGTCCTCCCTCAAGGAATTTTGCTTTGAGTTCATTCATCTTGTCGATCATCTTCTTCCCCATCGCTTTACGCAAAGTATCACTTTGACCGCGAGTGAAATCGGCAAGCAATCGAGACAAGAGCATCACCTGTTCTTGATATACGGTAACTCCATAGGTGTCTTTGAGGTATTTCTCCATGATGGGAATATCATAGACGATGGGAGATTTACCATGCTTACGAGCGATGAAATCGGGGATATAGTCCATTGGTCCGGGACGATATAGGGCGTTCATCGCAATTAAGTCCTCAAATGTGCTTGGTTGAAGTTCTCGGAGGTATTTTTGCATCCCTGCCGATTCAAATTGGAATGTACCGGTAGTCCTACCTTCGCAATAAAGTTGGTATGTTTTCTTATCGTCGATAGGTATATTGTCGATGTCAACATCGATATTTCGGGTAAGTTTAATATTGGCAATAGCTTCCTTAATGATTGAAAGTGTTTTCAACCCGAGAAAGTCCATTTTGATCAGCCCGGTGTCCTCAATCACAGAGCCTTCATATTGTGTTACGAGCAGTTTAGAGCCATCTTTGTCGTATGCCGTACTCACAGGTACCCAATCGGTAATATCATCACGCCCAATGATTACTCCACAAGCGTGTACACCGGTATTGCGCACATTACCTTCAAGTTCTTTGGCATATCTTAATGTGTCTAAAATTTGAGGATTGTTGCTTTGTAACTCGGCTTTAAATTCCGGAACATGCTCGTAACAATTTTTTAAGGTTGGTTTTAACTCTTTTCCATTTACCTCAGGCATGTGTCGAGGAATGAGTTTTGTCAATCGGTCGCTTTCTGATAGTGGTAATTTCTGTACACGTGCAACGTCTTTGATTGACGATTTTGCCGCCATTGTTCCGTATGTAATGATGCGAGCAACCTTTTCTGCTCCATATTTGTCTGTTACATAACGCAACACATCGGCACGCCCATCATCGTCAAAGTCGATATCAATATCAGGTAGAGAGATGCGGTCGGGGTTAAGGAAACGTTCAAATAGTAAGTCATATTTGATTGGGTCTATTTGGGTAATTCCGAGACAATATGCTACAGCCGAGCCTGCAGCAGAGCCTCGACCGGGACCAACTGATACTCCTAATTTTCTGCCTGCAGCAATGAAATCTTGCACGATGAGGAAGTAGCCTGGAAATCCCATGTTCTTGATTGTTGCAAGTTCAAAATCTATGCGTTCAGTTTGTTCCTCAGTAGGAGTTCCCCATCGGCGTTTAGCACCTTCATAAGTTAAATATCTTAGATATTCGTCATTGTTGGTAAAGCCATCAGGCAATGGAAAGTTGGGTAGGATAGGGCCGTGGTCAATAGAGTATGTCTCAACTTTATCAAGAATTTCCATTGTGTTGCTCAATGCTTCAGGAATATCAGAGAAGATAGCATTCATCTCTTCTTGGGTTTTCATCCATTCCTGTTTTGTGTAAAGCATGCGCTTTTCATCGTCCAGGTCTTTGCCTGTCGATACACATATTAATCGATCATGAGCTTCGGCATCCTCTTCGTTTACAAAATGAACATCATTTGTACATATCAATTTAATATTATATTTGCGAGCGATTCTGATTAATTCGGTATTTACGGTTTCTTGAACTGCATATACCGCATGATTAGCTCGAGGTACAGTAGCTTTGTGCCGTTGTAATTCTATATAGTAATCATCTCCAAATATTTCTTTAAACCATTGGACTTGACGCTCAGCTTCTTCTATTTCTCCGGCTTGTATTAGTCGTGGAATTTCACCGCCAAGACAAGCCGAACACACAATTAAACCTTCATGGTATTTTGCGAGTTCGCTTTTGTCTGTACGAGGGTGCGAATAAAATCCTTCAGTCCATGCACGTGATACTATTTTTATGAGATTATGATACCCCTTTTCATTTTTAGCCAAAACCACTAAATGGCGTCCTGTGTCTTTCTTATCGGTGTGTTCAAGAAGGGATTTATTTGCAACATACATTTCACACCCAAATATAGGTTTGAAAAGTTTGTTTTTCAACTCGTCAATTTCAGTATTTATATTAGCAATTTCGTCATTATTATTTGTATTTGTTGCTTCCTCCAACCTTTTCTTGGCGTCTTTTATAGCATCATTGACTTTACCATTTTTCTTTTTGACATAATTATAATACTCTTTTATGCCAAACATATTTCCATGGTCGGTAATAGCTAATCCTTTCATTCCATCAGCAATGGCTTTATCTACAAGAGCAGGAACCGATGCCTGACCATCAAGAACTGAAAATTGAGTGTGGACGTGAAGATGTATAAATGGTTGCATTTTATTCTGATAATTATTTCTTGTCAAAGGTAAGGATTTATTCTCAAGTTACATTATTATATATATTGTTAGTTATAAACATTGGTGCATTAGTTATAAACAGTTGCATGCATAGTTAATATCAAAAGAGTTGTTATTGTTAATCAAAGTTAAATAAAATAATTGTGAACCTATGTAAATGCTTGAATATGTGTTGTGTT
>CAZCEB010000206.1:0-3661 GCA_964497305.1 uncultured Muribaculaceae bacterium
GTGCCGGAGTTATACATGGCATCGTCGGCGAGATTTCTCACTATAAATCCATCTTGCCCGATAATACCATCGTAATATTAACCGGCGGGTGGGCTAATAAAATACAGGGATTGCTCTCATTCCCTACCGAAACAGATGAGCATTTAGTAAATAGAGGTTTAAATTGTATTTTAAGATATAATGAAAATAAATAAACTACTCATTATCATAATATTGGCATTTGGCTCAATATTTAATGCAATGGCTCAATCAACAACGAGCCCATATTCAAAATTTGGTTATGGCTTCCTTAACGACAACGCTTCGTCGGCACAACGCGCAATGGGAGGTGTGGGATATGCCATGAATTCAGGGCGACAGATCAATGCAATGAACCCTGCAAGCTATGCCGCAATCGACAGCTTGACATTCTTGTTTGACATGGGACTTAACTACAATACAATATGGTCAAGCGAGGGTAATGTTAAATCAAAAGATTATAGCGGAGGCATCGACTATATCACCTTGCAATTCCCCATTACCAAATATATGGGAGTAAGCGCAGGGTTGGTCCCATTCTCATCAGTTGGCTATTCATTTGGTGATGAAATCGTGCATGGTTCCAACTCTCGTGAAGGGACAGGCGGCATCAATCAATTATATGTGGGACTTGGCGCTAATGCTTATAAAAATCTGTATGTCGGAGCCAACGTATCATACCTATTTGGAACAATAATTAATGACGCCTATGCCTATACCGAAAACGGTTCAACATCTTTATTTGAACGCGTTATGCAAATCAGAGACTGGAGACTCCAATTTGGATTACAATATTCAATCGATTTCAGCAGTAAAAACCGCGGAACAATTGGTATTGTATATTCTCCGGGGAAAGCGTTATTAGGAAAAACATGGGGAACATACTATGATATCTCAACAGAAAATGCCAAACCCGATACAGTGGGAGAATCTAAACTCAAAAACAAATATTCTCTTCCTGCCTCATGGGGAATAGGATTTAATTGGGAATGGAACAAAAAACTAATGGCTGAGATAGACTTTACCTATCAACCATGGAAAGACGCTAAATCAGCCCCAATCATTAACGAAAATACAGGTGAAGTGGTTTTTGAAAACACAAAATTTGACAATCGCTGGAAAATAGCAGCCGGATTACAATATACACCCAAAGCACGTGGAAACTATCTCCAACGCATAACCTATCGTTTTGGGGGATTTTACAACCACGACTATGTCCTTGTAAATGGCAACAATCTTCGTGATTATGGACTATCGGCAGGTTTTGGACTCCCAGCTCCAAAATCAAAAACCGTCATAAACCTCGGTTTTGAATGGCGTCGTCGTGAAGCCAACCCCAATACGTTAATCAAAGAAGACTATTTTAACATCACTCTCGGAATTAACTTCAATGAAATGTGGTTCTGGAGAAACAAGATACGTTAATCCCAAGAATTGAAACAAACAATCTCACATAATAAATCCCTAAAATCTCTACTCATAGCTATCCTCATTATAATGTGGATGGCTATCGGCTCATCATGCGGAGACTCAAAAAAGGAATTTGTCAACATAACGATTGACCATGAAACAACCCCCACGATGAAAACGCTTGATGTAGAAACCATGATTTCCGACTCAGGGATTATACGATATAAAATCACAGCCCCCAAGTGGCTCGTTTTTGATGAGGCTAAAGATCCGCGATGGAATTTTTCCGATGGGTTGCACCTTGAAAAATATGACAACGAGTTGAATATCGACGCAACTTTTGATTGCGACTCGGCAAAATACCTGAGCCAACGAAAATTGTGGAAATTTACCGGAAGCGTACATGCTCTTAACGTAGAAAAAGATCGTTTTGACACCGAACTGCTATTTTGGGACCAACAAGACAAGAAAGTCTATACCGACTCTTTCATTCACATCGAAAAGAGCGACCGCATAATCGAAGGGTATGGCTTCGTTTCCAACGAAACCATGACCGACTACCACATCAATCGCGTGTCGGGCATTTTCCCCATTAACGAAGCAAGAAAACAAAACAACGATAGCACAGCGGTCAACAACAATGACACAATAGAAGAAATAAGCATCAAGACCCCACCTCCGGCTCCTCAAGAGACTCCAAAAGAGGTGAAAACCAAGCCTCGAACTTTAAACAAGTCTATAAAACCCATACCATTCAACAAATCAAAACGAGCTGAAAGGCTTGAATTCAAACAAACAAATCACAACAATGGAGATTGACGCACTTTGGACATGGGTGGCAATAATCTGCATATCACTCGTTTTTTCAGCACTATTTTCAGGCTCCGAAATAGCCTATATATCATCTGATAGAGTCAGAGTAGAACTCGATGTAAAAAAAGGCGGATTAATAAACAAGATTATCAGCCTGTACTATGCACGCCAGGACATGTTTATTTCAACAATCCTTGTCGGCAACAACATCATGCTCGTTATTTATGGGATGGGAGCTGCTAAAATTCTTGACCCGTGGATTGAAAGCACCATGTGGGACAACGAAGCATTTGTACTTGGAATGCAAACAGTCATCTCCACAGCAATTATTCTCCTCACAGGAGAATTTTTCCCAAAAGCAATCTTCCGCATTAATCCCAATCGTTCACTAAAATTATTCTCCATACCCATTTACATATTTTACATCATTCTATTCCCCATCTCTAAATTCACATCTTGGCTGTCTAAAATGCTCATGCGGCTCTGTGGAGTGCACAGCGAAGACACTCGACTCGGAGTGCTTTCAATAGGCGACCTAAACCAATATATCGAAAAAACAATCGACGACACCGCAACCATTGCTAACGCTAAAGTGGAACACGAAGTTAAAATATTCCATAACGCACTCGACTTCTCCTCTACCCATTTGAGAGATTGCATGATTCCGCGCAACGAAATCGTCGCCGTTAATATCGACACAACATCAAGAGAACAACTAAGCGCATTGTTTACTTCAACAGGACGCTCAAAAATTATCGTTTACCAAGAAGACATCGACAACGTTCTCGGATATATCCATGTGAGCGAACTGTTTATCCTCGAGCAAAACTGGAAAGAACAACTAAAACCCGTTTTATTTGCACCCGAAACCCTACTTGCCAACAAGATGATGCGACGCCTACTCGCCGAAAAACGATCCGTAGCCATCGTCATAGATGAGTTTGGGGGTACAGCCGGACTCGTAACTCTTGAGGACCTCGTTGAAGAAATTTTTGGAGACATTCAAGATGAACACGACAACAAACGACTACTTGCCAACGAAGTATCTCCGGGAGTATATGAGTTCTCAGGACGCATCGAAATAGCAGAGCTAAACGAAACATATCATCTTGACATTCCCGAAGAAGATGAATACCAAACCCTTGCCGGATATATCCTCTATGAAACAGGTACAATTCCCGCCAAGGACTCATCTATTACCCTCAACGGATTGACATTTGAAATTATTAAAAAATCGGCAACAAGGCTTGAAATAATACGCATCACAAAGCCCCAAGCCAACGACACCTAATAAAAAAATAGGCAAATTTATTGCAAAACGCTTGCATATATCAAAAACAATGCCTACCTTTGCAACGCAAAAAGGCAATGGTGCCATAGCTCAGTTGGTAGAGCAAAGGACTGAAAATCCTTGTGTCCC
>CAZCEB010000207.1:0-3597 GCA_964497305.1 uncultured Muribaculaceae bacterium
CGAATGGTGATTTTCTCCATTTGTTATAGCTTCCCAATAATCCGAAATCAGCACGTGTCATGAATACAAGTGTCCATTGTCCATCGGGATCAGTAAGTGGTGTATATGTGCGAGATTTGAATTTGAGTTTCCAGTATTCAATCCATCGATATAGCTCTTTCTTTGATTCGGTTGTGTTTTCTTTATACAAGCCTTCCCAATCTTTGTCTTGGAATAGAGAGAATGGGGGAGTCATGTGCATGCTTAACGAGAATGTGCTACCGCTACGTGTGTATAGAGGATTGTCGATACTATTACGAGCAAGTGTTAAGCCAAGAACAATTGAATTAGAGGTACCATTGTTCATATAGTATAGATATTCCCAATTCTTGAGACTATACCAGTTGTAGGAAAGTTCGGCAGTTAAGGTAAACCAGTCATCGGGCCAACTTAGACGCTTACCAAAACCGAGTGTAATGCCAGCCATTTGAAGGAGTTTGTTAGGGTCGTAGGCATTTTCAATACTTGATTGGTAATAATCTGAGCCATATCCGTAAGACGAGCCATAACCATAGTAGTTATAATAATTATAATAATTACTATTATAATAAGATGAGTTTACACCTGTTTGTCGGCTATAGTAAGCTGATACAGATAGAGAGTTAGGACGTTTACCCCCAAACCACGGGTCTAAGAATGAAACACTATAGGCTTGATAATAGCGAGCATTGGTTTGTGCGCTGATTGTAAATGTTTGTCCTTCTCCTTGAGGAATAAGACCTTTATAAGAGCCGGGATTTAGAAGATTTTTAATTGAGAAATTGGTGAATTTTAGGGCAAGTTTTCCAATTACACCTGTTTGTCCCCATCCGAGAGAGAATTCGATTTGGTCATTTGCTTTAGACTCAAGATTTAGAGCAATGTCAACAGTCCCATTTTCTTCGTTAGGGTTAACATCGGGTTGCATACTTTCAGGGTTGAAATGCCCGGTTTGAGCAATTTCACGTAAAGAACGAATGAGGTCGTTTTTACTGAATAATTCGCCCGGCTTTATACGAAGCTCACGACGCACAACTTTTTCATACAAACGATCATTACCATTGATAATAACCTTGTTTATGCGAGCTTGTGGACCTTCAAACATGCGCATTTCCAAGTCAATAGAATCTCCTTTTATATTCTTTTCAATGGGTACTAATTGATAGAATAGATATCCGCGATTCATATATAGGTTTGAAACCGCATCATCATCTTCAAGTGTGCGTTCATTGATGAGTTTTTGGTTATATACTTCTCCCGGAGTAATTCCAAGATATGCGTTAAGTTCATCAGTTGAATATATGGTGTTTCCCACCCATTCAATATTGTTGATATAGTATTTTTTCCCTTCTTCAAGATGAATATAAACATCAACAGTCTTGTCGTCATATTTTACAATGCTGTCGGCTAATATTTTTGCATCGCGATAACCTTCCTCGTTATATTTTTGAATGATGCGATTGAGGTCATCTTTATAGTCATTTTCAACAAATTTTTTCTGGCTGAAAATTTTGCGAAAATTCTGAATACCTTTTTCGTTAGTCTTCTTCATTGTACGCTTTATTTTCCCATCACTCATGACTTCATTGCCATCAATATAAATTTTGTGAACTTTTACTTTTTCATGTTTATTCACATTTATATCTACAATCATTTCATTTTCATGAGAAAGATCTTCTTGTAATTCTATTTTTACATCAGCGTTTTTAAACCCTTTATCGGCAAAATATTTTTTGATAATATTTTCTGCTCGGTTAACTATATTTTGTGTGATTTGGTTACCTTTCATTAGTTGTAGGCGTTCTTGGAGATCTTCTTTTTCCCCTTTTTTTACCCCGTTATAATTTATAGTTGATATGCGTGGTTGTTGGCGTAATGCAAATTCAAGCCACACTTTATCTCCTGCTATTTTTTCGACTTTGATTTGTACATTAGCAAACAATCCTTGTCGCCAAAATCTTTTAGCAGCAGCATTAATATCTTCTCCGGGAACCTGTATGCGATCACCAATTTTTAATCCTGAATATCCGATGATTATATAGTCTTCATAATTATCGGCTCCTGTTACTTTTATGCCGGCAATTTCGTATGAGCGAGGCATGCTCGTAAATATTACTTTGGGATTATATATTGTGTCAACCGCTTGTTGTGCATAACCGGTTAAACAAAAGGTTGATATTAATGAAATCAGAAGTAGTAGCTTATAACGCATAATGTTTTAATTCTGAGAAGTTGTTTTCGTTTAATTTACTTGTTCGCTTGTTTTACCATATCTGCGTTCACGAGATTGGTATTCAATTATAGCTTGGCAGAAATTATCTTTGTTAAAATCGGGCCAATATATATCTGTTACATATATCTCTGAATATGCAATTTGCCATAATAGGAAATTACTGATTCTCATTTCTCCGCCTGTGCGGATGAGTAAATCAGGATCGGGGATGTTTGATGTACATAAATTTTCAGAAATTATGTCGGCATTAATGTCCGCAGGATCTAAATCACCATTTGCTGCTTTTTGTGCGATTTTTCGACATGTTTCTGTGATTTCCCATCGAGAGGAATAACTCAATGCCAAACATAAAGTCAATCCTGTACAATGGCTTGTATCTTCCATGCATTTACACAATCGGTCGTAAGCCTCTTGTGGCATGAGTTTAAAATCACCAATCATGGTGAGTCTCACATTGTTTTTTATCAAATCGGGGGTTTCTCGCTCTATAGCAACTACAATGAGGTGCATTAGAGCATCGACCTCTTCTTTAGGGCGATTCCAATTTTCGGTTGAAAAAGTATATAGTGTGAGATATTTAATCCCTATTTCTGATGCTATTTCTGTTATTTGTCTAACAGTATTAACGCCTTCGACATGACCGGCAGAACGTTCCATGTTGCGAGCTTTAGCCCAACGCCCATTTCCATCCATGATTATTGCCACATGAATAGGAAGTTTTGATTTGTCAATATTGTCGATAAGTGTCATTTTTTATTCTAATCTACATAGTGGCAAGTTTCACATCTCTCGCCAAATTCATAAGTTATTGAAAATGTTAATGTCGAATACCAGTCGGTGTTCTTTATCATAGAACTCTTTATTTGGTATAGGTCATTTATATTTTCTCCGTCAACTTTATCGCCAAATACTTTGGTCATGGTAAATTCCATCCCTAAGTTAAGGCGTTGACGGAGTTTATATTTTACACCAAGTCCCATTGGGAGGTTCATTGCAAAAGTTGAGCTGCCATCGCTTGAAGACATTGTTGCACCCAAACCTATAGAAAGGTAGGGGCTCCAACGTTTAAGTCTCTTGTAGGTCTCTCCAATTCCGTAGCTGAAAAAGTTAAATTCCATTCTTGCTCCGAGGTCATAAGCCCATGAACTGAACTCATAGGTTTTGCCTTCAGGAAATATGTAGTTATAATCGTTACTATTCCCTGATAAAGAAACAGCCTTAAATATACCACGTATTGCCCATCGGGCATTTGCAATATATCTAAACGATGCTTCGGCTGATATTCCGGGATGTTTATAAAGATTACTTTCATTTACATCTCCGAGATATCCACTCATGCCTATACC
>CAZCEB010000208.1:0-3596 GCA_964497305.1 uncultured Muribaculaceae bacterium
TAAGAATGGTTATCCCTATTGTCGTGGTCGAATTTTCGCAACGATAGAAAAAGATAATCATCAATATGACGATGTAATTTCGGTATTTTGGGCAACCGGTGCGGCGCTGATGGTGCGCTCTGATTTATATCTTGAAGTTGGAGGTCTTGATAAAGATTTCTTTGCTCACATGGAAGAGATTGATCTCTGTTGGCGCATTTTACTTGCGGGCTTTGATATTAAAGTCATTCCGCAAAGTGTGGCATATCATCTTGGAGGTGGGAGTCTGCCGGCGTCAAATCCACGCAAAACCTATCTTAATTTCCGTAATAATTTGCTTCTATTGCATAAAAATTTGCCTGACTCCACACGCAGTCGCAAATTATTTATTCGTCGCCTGTATGATACAATAGCATGGGCAAAATTTATGTTGACATTTGATTTTAAGAATGCCAATGCAGTGTTGAAGGCACACAATGATTTTCGTAGCATGAAACGAGCCTACACGTCGCATCCCGACGTGGATATGCTTGACACTCGTACCGACACACATCGCAACATAATCCTCAACTACTACTTGCGAGGTCGTAAAACTTGGAAATAAAACAAATTTTGCAACGCATCAAATAAATGTGTGAAATATTCAAATAAATTCAGTATCTTTGCCGAAATTTTAAATAAATATTTGGTAATAAGGTTGAAAAATATTGAATTTATTAATGAATATAATGAAAAGATTTATTCTTGCAGCAGTGCTGGTGCTTTTGTCGGCAACTGCAATTAATGCCTCTGATGCGGTATATCGATTGATTATTTGGATGGATGCGGGAGGGCAATTCTCGTTTTTGTTTTCAGACAAGCCAAAAATTACGCATGATGGAGAGAATATCGTTGTAACTTCAAATGGACCATCAATGCAATGTCCGGCTGAACAAGTTTGGAAATTTACATTAGATGCCGAGATAAGTGGTGTCGAGGATGAAACGCTCAAAGAAGTTCCCACTATGCGAATTGTTGGAGATGTAGTAATGTTTACCGGATGTCGTCCCGGTAGCGAAGTGCGCATGTTTAATGTCAACGGTCAGTCTCTTGCTGTAGAACAAGCCGATGTCGATGGCGCATTGCAAATTAATATCTCACACCTTCCTCATGGCATATATGTCCTATCAACTGAAAGTATAACATATAAAATTATTAAATAATGAAAAACAATATTTTAGCAAAAATAACAGCAGTGTGTTTCTTTCTTGCAACTTGCTTTTCTGTTAGTGCGCAAGGAATCATGGTTTACACTAAAGATGGTAAATTTGTAACTTACTCTTATTCTGACTTAGATAGTATCGTAACATTTGATGCAGCCGAAGAGGTACCTGTTGTCCCATTTGAGAAAGGTACTGTGGGCTCTCTTGTGGATCTTGGCTTATCAGTAGATTGGGCAAGTTGGAATGTTGGTGCTTCGTCGGAAGATGGTTTGGGACATTATTTTGCATGGGCCGATACTACTTGGAAACATTCTTGTACGCTTGTAAATTATATGCATTTTAAAGATGCCAATAATGATGGAGTGATTCAAGATGGAGAAATGACAGTCCTTGGAGATGTGAAAGAAACTAAACTTGATGTTGCTCGAGTAGAGTGGGGTGGTGAATGGCGCATGCCTACAAAGGCTGAAATTGCTGAACTTATTGATAGCTGTGAGTGGACATGGACATCTATTGGAGATGTTCAAGGATGGCGAGTAGCTCGCAATGGCAAGAATATCTTCCTCCCTGCTGCCGGGTATCGTGATGGATCTGAGGTGTATGAAGAAAACGAAGCCGGAAATTATATGACGAGTACTTTGAGTGCCGATGCTACGATGGCTGATATCATGCGCTTTACCGCTGATACTTGTGCATGTGATAGCACCTATCGTTATTATGGCTTTGTTGTGCGCCCAGTTGCGACTAAGCCAAATATTACCGTTGCAAAAGAGGTTGATCTCGGTTTGCCAAGCGGAACAATTTGGGCGGGCTGGAACGTTGGCGCTACTGCTCCACAAGAATGTGGCGATTACTACGCCTGGGGTGAAGTGGAAACAAAAAAATCATATCGTGAAGATTCATATGCGTATTACAATATTTCAGATGATTCATATGCATATATCGGAACAGATATAAGTGGAACTGAATATGATGCGGCGACAGCAAAATGGGGAGAGGAATGGCAAATGCCAACAAAAGAGCAAATGCAAGAATTAATAGACAATTGCCAATGGCGTTGGTATACATTTAATGATAAAAATGGTTATGTTGTTACCGGGTCCAATGGAAATGCGATATTTTTGCCTGCATCCGGAAATATGACTTATACATATTTAAATTATGATGACGTAAGAGGGTATTACTGGACATCTTATGGTACCGGGTCATCATTGGCTTATGGTTTACAATATACTTCTGCTGAAATAAAAGTAGCAAGTACATTGTTTAAGCATTCTGGGATGACAATTAGAGCGGTAAAAGTAATCAAATAAGTGATTTTATTTCTAAAAAGTTATAAATTATGAGAAAACTACTATCTTTAGCGATTTTGCTAATCGCTGTCGTGTCATGTAAATATGATGACGATGAGCTTTGGGACAAAGTGAATGAATTAGATGATCGTGTAACATCTATTGAAAGTACTTTGAGTAAGATGAACTCTGAGATCTCTTCTTTAAGTACAATTGTAAATGCGCTTGAAAATAATGTATATGTTTCGAGTGTTGAGGAAATTGAAAATGGCTATAAAATAACGTTTACCGATGGAAAAACTGCCGTAATTTACAATGGTAAAGATGGAGCCGATGGCGAAAATGGCAAGGATGCTCCGGTTATTGGAATTGAAGAGTATGAAGGAACTTATTATTGGGTTCAAATCATTGATGGCGAAAAAGGGTGGTTAACAGATAAAGATGGCAACAAAATTCCTGTTACAGGAGAAGATGCTGTTACTCCTATATTGAAAGTTAGTGCTGAAGGATATTGGATGATAAGTTATGATCGTGGAATCACTTTTGAATTATTATTGGATGAAAATGGCGCACCTGTAAAAGCAGTTGGTACAGACGGAGCAGACGGAGCAGATGGAGCAGACGGAGCAGATGGAGCAGACGGAGCAGATGGAGATTCTTTCTTTAGTGATGTTAAAGTTGTAGATGGTAAATTGATATTGATATTGAAAGATGGAACAATAATTGAGGTTCCTATGGTTGCTTCTGTTGGCGATTTAACTAAAATATTAACAACAACTGAAGGTATTGGTGACTGGGATAAAGCTTTTATTACATCAAAAGGGTATTTCTTGTATAGAGATAATGTTGTTGATCCGGAAAATAGTAATACAAGAGGAGATATATTAGAAGCTTTGACTTTCAGCTCTTTGGATGGAGAAAAATCAATTAATATTTTTGTATCAAAAGAGAATAATATGCCATTGCAAATTGTATGCGGTGAACAAACATTGAATTTTAGCTATATTAATGATGCGACCTTGGAATTGGTTCTTGAACATGGCGAATCTGTAGAATTTATTGGTAGCATAACCTATTCTATAGAAGAATTGAGTACTTTAATAGGTGTTAAAGGTTATGATGA
>CAZCEB010000209.1:0-3596 GCA_964497305.1 uncultured Muribaculaceae bacterium
AAAAATCGCTTTGGAAACAACCGAAAGTGAAGAAAATGAAGAATTTGATGAAGAAGTATTGCATATGCGTCAACTTTTGAAGACCAAGCTAGTGGATATGGACCTTTCGGTACGTGCTCTAAACTGCTTGAAGTCGGCTGAAGTTGAAACTTTGGGCGAATTGGTAGTATTTAACAAAACTGACTTGTTGAAGTTCCGCAACTTCGGTAAGAAGTCATTGACTGAGCTAGACGAGTTACTTGCTAACCTGAACCTATCATTCGGGATGGACATTTCAAAGTATAAATTAGATAAAGAGTAATAACGATGAGACATAATAAAAAATTCAATCACCTTGGCCGCAAAAAAGCTCACCGCGAAGCTTTGCTCGCTAACATGACAATTGCACTCATCCTTCGCAAGCGCATTTTCACTACTCTTGCAAAGGCTAAAGCTCTTCGTGTATATGCTGAGCCTCTTATCAACCGTGCTAAGGAAGACACGATGCACAATCGTCGTGTTGTATTCAGCTATCTTCAAAACAAAGAAGCTGTTACTGAACTATTCCGTGAAGTAGCTCAGAAAATTGCTGATCGCCCCGGAGGTTACACTCGTATTCTTAAAACCGGTAATCGCCTTGGTGATAACGCAAAAACTTGCTTCATTGAGCTTGTTGATTACAACGAAAACATGCTTAAAGAAAAAACAGCTAAGAAAGCAGGACGTACACGTCGTTCTCGCAAGAGCAATGCAGCTCCCGCAGCTGAAACTGCTCCTGTTGAAGCTCCAAAGGCTGAAGAAGCTGCAGAATAATTCTGAACAAAAAACAAGAATAGATTCTGAATATAAATGGTTGCATCACAACTTGATGCAACCATTTATATTTTTAGATGTTTTTATTGAAATATTTGATAATACTGCCATTAATTTTTTGTATCTTTGTGTCGCAAAAAATTGTATTAAATTTTAATCAAATATTTTTACTAAGTTTTTAAGGTAAAACATTATGAAAATTGAAAAAATCATTGGTCGTGAAGTCCTTGACTCACGTGGTAATCCTACAGTAGAAGTTGACGTAATCTTGGAATCAGGCGCTCGTGGTCGTGCATCTGTTCCTTCTGGTGCATCAACAGGTGTAAACGAAGCTCTTGAACTACGTGACGGAGATAAAAGCCGTTATATGGGAAAAGGTGTAGCAAAAGCTGTTGCTAATGTTAATGGTCCTATTGCTCAAGCATTGGTTGGAATGAGCGCTCTTGAACAAATCAAGATTGATGAAACAATGATTGCTCTCGATGGAACTGAAACAAAATCAAATCTTGGTGCTAATGCAATCCTTGGTGTTTCTCTTGCTGTAGCTAAAGCTGCTGCTGATTACCTTGATATGCCTTTGTATAAATACATTGGTGGTTGCAATGCATATGCACTTCCTGTTCCAATGATGAACATTATCAATGGTGGTGCTCACTCTGATGCTCCTATCGCATTCCAAGAATTTATGATTCGTCCTATCGGTGCATGTTGCTTCAAAGAAGGCATTCGCATGGGTACAGAAGTATTCCATAACCTTAAAAAAGTTCTTCATGATCGCAATCTCTCTACAGCAGTAGGTGATGAAGGTGGTTTCGCTCCAACTCTTGATGGAACTGAAGATGCTCTTAATGTAATCATGAAAGCAATCGAACTTGCTGGTTATGTTCCTGGTAAAGATATTACAATTGGTCTTGACTGCGCTTCTTCTGAATTCTATAAAGAAGGAGTATATGACTACACTTGGAAAGAAGGTGCTAATGGTGCAAAACGCAACTCTCAAGAACAAGCAGAATACCTAAAAACTCTTGTTGAAAACTATCCAATTGATTCAATCGAAGATGGTATGGCTGAAAATGACTGGGAAGGTTGGAAAATCCTTACAGACCTTATCGGTAACCGTTGTCAATTAGTTGGAGATGACTTGTTTGTTACTAATGTTAAATATCTAAAGAAAGGTATCGAAACAGGTTGTGCAAACTCAATCCTTGTTAAGGTTAACCAAATCGGTTCTCTTACAGAAACTCTTCGTGCTGTTGAACTTGCACAACGTAATGGATATACAGCAGTTATTTCTCACCGTTCTGGTGAAACAGAAGATGCTACAATTGCTGATATTGCTGTTGCTACAAATGCAGGACAAATCAAAACAGGTTCAGCCAGCCGTTCTGACCGTATGGCTAAATATAACCAACTTCTTCGTATTCAAGAAGAACTTGGCGAAAACGCTGAATATGGTTATGGTAAGCTAACAAAAATGCCACAAGCATAATTAGTCTAAACCTAAATAAAGGTCGTGTCAAAATTTTGACACGACCTTTATTTTTATAGTTAGTAAAGAACATGTTATTGATTGAGGCGGATTACTCTGATGCCTGTGTTGCGTCGGCTTTTTGCTAAAGTTTCATGTAATGGTTTGTTTTCAATTGTAACTTTGCCCGTTGTTGACGATGCATGCAATAAATGAGGCATGTTATTAATGATGGTTATTATGCCGAGATGACTCACATCAAGCCCATCTATATTTGTTGTGAGAGCAACGACATCACCTTCTTTAAATGTCGATTGAACCTCTTTTTTGCGTAGATTTTCTTTCTTTATATAGGGGAAGCGATGATTTCTATAACCTATTTCGGTATTTTTTATGCGTTCAAACTCGGCAGAATCTTTCAATGCCACATATTTCTCCCTATTTCGGCTCATGAAGTCGAGACTTTTTATTTGGTAAGAGTGATAGGGAAATATATTTGAAACTTCTTTTATATTTCCTCTGTGGCTGTTGTCTATAATCCAATCGCTAATATAATGAAGGCGAGAACCATAACCATTTAATTGACCATTGCGATATCTGATTCTTTCAAGATTATGTATGAAATCTCTCCAGGAATTGCGCCCTTCTCCCACAGTATATGCTAAAGCCAAGACCATTTCAACAAATGTTGTACAGTCAACTTCGTCAACATTTATAGAGAGCAACTCGGCTTTCCCCTCTAAAGTATTTGCAACATATGGTTTGTCTAAAAATAAATGAGCAACATAATTAATCCGACTATTGGGATTATCGAAATTTTGTTCAGATGTTGAGATTAGTATGTTTGTGATTGTAGTAGTGTCAGAATCTTCATTATTAAATCTTACTTGTTCTAAAGTAATAGCATTTGCGCAAATCGCATAAAAAGAAATTAGTGCTAATATCGCTTTTTTCATATATATTATAATGTGTTTCTTAATTTTTATGCGAAAATAATAAAAAAAGTAGTATGCACAAATATTTTGAACTTGTCATGCGAGTATAATGGAAATTATTAAAAAAACACTATTGCGTAAATCGCTGACTTGAAAAGCTCTAAGTAGATGTTGTGGAAAATTGTTGAAAAATGTTGAAATTTTGTTTTGCTGTTTTGCGGAAAGTTACTACCTTTGCACTCGCTTTTGAGGGATGTCTGCAGCGACAGGCACTCGTGGAGATAAAAACCACACTTAAAAGCTCCGGAAAAATAAAATTCAAAAAAAGTTGATAAAAATTTTGCCTGAAAGAAAAAAGGTTGTACCTTTGCAAAGTTTTCCGCCATAAAAAAATGGCGCGA
>CAZCEB010000210.1:0-3571 GCA_964497305.1 uncultured Muribaculaceae bacterium
GTACATTCCAACATTCAATGTCAGTGAGTAATCTTGCCTATGAGGCAGCACATCGCATCGGAGCCAATGCTCAATTAGTGAGAGCAGGTGCTCTATACCATGACATTGGAAAAATCACAAACCCGGCTTTCTTTACAGAAAATCAACATGGTGTAAATCCCCATGATGCGCTCAATCCGTTACAAAGCGCACGCATTGTGATTGCACATGTGAACGATGGACTGAAACGTGCTGAAAAAGCAAAATTACCTTCTGTAATAAAAAATTTCATTTCTGAACATCACGGATGCGGAAAAGCAAAATATTTTTATAACACCTATTGCAATCAACATCCCAATGAAGATGTCGACGCTACCTCTTTCTCTTATCCCGGTCCAAATCCTCAATCAAAAGAGACATCGATTTTGATGATGGCTGATGCGGTAGAAGCAGCATCACGCTCACTACCAAACCACACGCCCGAAGCTATTGAAGAATTGGTAAACCGCATGATTGATGGTCAAATTGCCGATGGTTTACATAATGATTCTCTCCTTTCGTTTAAAGATGTAAAAGAAATCAAAGAGTCATTTATTTCTCGTCTGCGCACAATGTATCATGCCCGAATTTCTTATCCTTCAGATCCTGCAAAATAATGAATCTGACTGAAAAAGAAAAAATAAGATATAAACGCCACATCACATTACCTGAAATAGGAGTAGATGGGCAGGAACGCATAAAATGCTCAAAGGTTCTAATTATTGGAGTAGGAGGATTGGGCTCGCCCATTGCTTTATATCTTGCAGCTGCCGGAGTGGGTACAATAGGGATTATAGATGGAGACAACGTTGATTTATCTAATCTGCAACGACAAGTAATTCACACCACTCAAGACATTGACAAGCCCAAGACCTCATCGGCTAAAGAAAAAATGCTTGCCATAAACCCAAGCATCAATGTTGTTACATATAGTTATTTCATAGATAAGACCAACGCATCTGAGATTATTAATAACTATGATTTTATCATTGATGCAACCGACTCGTTTAACATAAAAATGCTCATCAACGACACTTGCATTCTGTTGAACAAGCCTTATAGCCATGGCGGTATTTCTCAATATCAAGGACAAACGATGACTATTATCCCCGGCAGTGCCTGTCTTAGGAGTCTAATCGATTCAATTCCGGAAGGAAAAAATGAAGAAGGTACTTTTGGAGTAATACCGGGAATAATCGGTACTATTCAAGCTACCGAGGCATTAAAATATATTACCGGTGTAGGAGAATTGCTCACTAATCGATTACTCACCTTTGATGCTTTGACAATGCAATTTGATATATACACAATTAACAATCACTAAAAATTATACAACTCACCACGATAACAAATTATAATAACATTATATTATGAATAAAATAAACATTACCTCACTCGACAACATCGAGGCTGCCGCAAAGGAATTTGTCAACCTCATGGGAGATGACACAGTATTTGCATTCTACGGAGAGATGGGTGCAGGCAAAACTACATTCATAAACGCTCTCTGCCGAGTTCTTGGGGTGGAAGATGACACGACCAATTCTCCTTCATTCTCTATCGTTAATGAATACCGCTCTGACACTACAGCAGAGCTAATATATCATTTTGATTTATACCGCATTGAAAGCCTTGAAGAAGCATTTGATATAGGCATTGAAGACTACTTTGATTCTGGAGCATTATGTTTATTGGAATGGCCTGAACGCATTGAGGATATTCTCCCTTACGATACTGTTAAAGTCGAAATCAAGGTTAACGATGATAACACTCGTCAATTATTAATATCTCGTTCTGAACAATAATGACTTTAACAACAGGGGCAATCATAACCGCGATAATATTAGCTATTGTCGGACTTCTATCCATCACAGCATCTATTGCCAATTGGGATTGGTTTTTCAATAGTTCCAACGCACGTATATACACAAGCCGCATGTCTCGTCGTGCCGCGCGCATTGCCTATTTCACTTTAGGTATCTTAATTATCTTCATGGCAACATATCTGATTGCAAATTTAAAATAATGAATATCAATCCCACATATATAAAACTGATTTCTACTTGTTCCACCAATTCCCTTCTTGCCGAGATTGCTTCTGACAGCAAGCATGGGACTGTTGTATCTACTATTGAACAAACAGCAGGGAGAGGTCAACGAGGCAATTCGTGGGAAGCCGAGCCTGGCAAAAACCTCACATTCTCAATACTCTTACGCCCCGAAACAATTGACGCACATAAACAATTTGCAATTTCCGAAATTGTATCTACCGCAATAGCCAAAACATTGCAGAAACACATTCTTGATAAAAGAGTTGCCATCAAATGGCCAAATGACATATATGTCGAAGACATGAAAATTTGTGGCATATTAATTGAGAACTCATTGATAGGAAATAAAATAAACTACTCTATTGCCGGAATAGGGATAAATGTAAATCAGCAAAAATTCCTCTCTGATGCACCAAACCCCATTTCACTATACAACCTTATAGGTAAAGAAACTGAACTAAATTTTCTGCTTGACAATATCTGTTGTGAAATACTACGGCTCATGGATAAATACAACAACGCTGATTTATTGCAAGAATTACACAACAATTATATTAAGCTATTATGGCGCAATGACGGATACTACCCCTATCAAGATACTGCCACCAACGAATGTTTCAACGCTCGTATCATTGATGTTGCTCCAACAGGAATACTTTCTCTACAAGACGACAAAAACCTCTCTCGCTCCTACGCCTTCAAAGAAGTATCTGCTATTCTCTAATAATCAAAGTCTGTTAATGCTTATTTAAATTATTGAAGAGGACGATTTACTCAAAATAAATTCATTAATTTTGTGGAATTACCAATTACTATTCTGTAAATAATGGCTATGCGATATATATATTTTTATGGGATTCTGTTCCTTTCATGCTTTGCGTTATCCTCAACAGCTGCCCCTAAAGATAAGAAAATAAAGGTGGAAATTCCTGATATGGAAAAGATATGCAAAGAAGTAAACAATCCTAAATCAAAATATTATTACCCCAAACTTATACAGAAATATGAGACCAACGACACTCTCATGCAGCATGACGAGTATCGTCATCTATATTATGGTTATATTTTTCAAGAGGATTATAACCCTTATCGTCGTTCAGAATTTTCCGACAAAATAGAAAACTTGTATTACAAAACGAAACATAGTCGTGCCGAGTGTGATACCATCATAAAATATGCCGAATTGTCGTTAAAAGATAATCCATTTGATTTACAACAAATGAATTTCCTTATATATGCTTTACGTGAAAAGAAGAAGATTCACCTCGCAAATATTTGGCAATACCGACTCAACCACCTTCTCGAAGCCATCGTTTCATCAGGTACTGGTCTTGACCAAGAAAATGCATGGTATGTTGTTATACCCAAAAATGAATACACGCTCATCAATTCACTTGGATATATTGCCGACTCACAAGAATTTGTAAACCCTTATTTTGACTATATCACTATTCAAAAGAAAAAAGAGAAAGACCCGGATGGTTTTTATTTCAATATAAAGA
>CAZCEB010000211.1:0-783 GCA_964497305.1 uncultured Muribaculaceae bacterium
ATCTTAAATTTATTGCCAAGCGTGATAGGTTTGTTCGCTATGCCGACTATGAGGTTCAGGAGTTCAAAACGAGCGATGCTCTCTTAGGCTCAGCAAAGATACGTCAATACATGGATATGACTACAAATAAAAGCACTTGCTTCTTGATGCTTACTGTTGGAAGAGAAAAAGCATCAGAGATTATTGCCTACGATGATATTGTTAAGATGATTGATGCTGTAAATACTTTGAAACAACAATGCAAGAAAGACAGCATTGCCGGTCGTTCGTTGAAATGCTATTACGTTACCGACGATGGATTTCAAATAGGGTATAACATAAGCAAAGGAAAAGTCTCATGGTATTTCTCTGTTGATGGTAGCGAACGCAAGTTCAGCAAAGATTTTGACTTTGAGCAAGCGCTCATTGACATCAGAAAAAAAATGGAAGAACTAATGGCGGCCGATAAAGTTGAGAAATAAAAAATTATGAAATATCAATATCGTACAATAGGAACGTGTAGCCAAGCAATCGAGTTTGAAATTGTTGATGGCATAGTGAAAAATGTTGCTTTTTATGGGGGATGTGATGGCAACCTCAAAGGCATCAGCACATTGGTTGAGGGAATGTCTGTTGACGATGTAATTGCTCGTCTGAAAGGAATACGCTGTGGCATGAAATCGACATCGTGCCCCGACCAATTAGCGCAAGCCCTTGAACAAGCTAAATAAATAGGCAACGATATCTCTTGAATGCCCGATAGGGCTATATTTTAATAGCCGGGGGAGTGCATTGCAACAGCGA
>CAZCEB010000211.1:883-3564 GCA_964497305.1 uncultured Muribaculaceae bacterium
GAAACATAAGCAAAAATTAACGCATACAGAATGAATGCCCGATAGGGCTATATTTTAATAGCCGGGGGAGTGCATTGCAACAGCGATGGGAAAATTCCCATCATGAAACATAAGCAAAAATTAACGCATACAGAATGAATGCCCGATAGGGCTATATTTGAATAGCCGGGGGATTATTCCCCCGGAAAAAGATTCCATAATAAAGCGTCGGAAAGACGCTACAGAAAACAAAGATAACGTCTCCTATTACGGGCTTGTCTTAAAATAATTCAGAGTGAGATCCAAGTCTGACTAATTTTATAATATTGCTTCCTTCATCAAGCCATATTAAAAGTAAATCACTTTCAATGTGGCATTCCATAAATCCGGAGTAATACCACTTAATTAATGAGGCTTGTATATGCTTGGAAGAATACCGGTTTCTTGTAGTAGTAATAGTACAATTTTAAGGTGTGCAATTTGTTTGGGCTTATTTTGAATACGTTTAAGGTCTTTCTTAAACTGACTTGTCATTTTAATGAGTAAACATATTCTTATAAAGATGCAATTATAGTTTCAAGGTTTTTTGTGTCTAAAGTCTCAAGATCGCGATTTTCTCGTGCGTCTTTCATTGCTGCTAATGTAAGTTTGTTAGGATTGTTGTATATTGCATCCATTAAAACGCTTTCAACATAATTATTTAAGCTACGATTATCCCTTTCGGCAGCTTCTTTTAATTTATTTAGCAAGTCAGAATTTAGTCTGAATGCTGTTTGTTTTCGTTCTGTAATCATAGTGGTTAGTGTTATTTGTGATATTACACATAGCAAAAGTATAACATATATAACATATACAAATTTATAATGTAAAAGTTTTGTTGCAGATAAAATAAGCCCCACAATGATTTATTGTGGGGCCCATTTTGTATAACCGCTTGCGGTATATAACTAATTTTTAACTATTTTCACCGGAGCGAAATTATTTACGCGCACGAAATAAGTTCCCGCTTCAAGATCATCTACTGCTATCGTCATGGCACACTCGCCATCGCCCTGTAGCGACTTAACGATAGCTCCTGCAGCAGAATAGATAGCAACTTGTTCAATAGCTTCAGAGGCTTTAACTGTTACCGAAATAGTCGCGGGAACAGGATAAACCACCACGTTACTCACAGCTCCTGCCACTTCAATTTCTTCAACAGCGGTAGTAACGCCGCCATTTACCGGAGTAGCGCCACCTGTAGCAGTTGAACTGATAGCTGAGTTGCCCGATGCATAGTTGGCTGCCATAGTGTAGGTATAATTCAATGCACTATTATCACCATCAGTATCGATGCCACCACTATTTACTGCCGTATCGAAGTCCTTCACATAGAATGTTGCCATTGGGACATTGTCAGCTGCTGCTTGAGTAAAATCATAGTTACCGGGGATTGTGAATGTTGCCGATGTAGCTTCTACTGTTGAACGTGCAGAATAAGTTTCTGCTGCTACATTAACAGGTATTGCAACATAATCTTTGGCATATCCCTCAGTTATCAATGGCAATCCGAGTGAACCCTTCTTATCATAAAGCATTACCTCTGTTACATCTGATTTTCCTTTAGATGCTAAAGTCATGGTATAAGATGATACCGGAACTTCGGCATTAGGTTTGGTGATATCCATATTCACCCAATAAACCTTCCAATAAGCGTCATCAGCATCATATTCACCTTTGGCTGGATCTCCATATCCATCGGCATCCCAGTCTCCCCATTGATGCTTGTCGTAGTAATATACGGTTGGCTTGATGCTTGGAGCCACCGGAGTATATGCATTTTCACATGTAACAGGAATGTTATCGACACCGTAGGCAAATTCTCCATCTGCAATCCAAAACTCAGCAGTTACTTGAGCTGTAAATTCTTTACCTTCGGTAGTGCCATCAGCATTGACATCAAGCACATCAAGGTCATAGGCGTTATAGCTGAATTGGTTTACTGTGGCTCCGGTGTTTGGATTAACGACTTTTGAGTAAGTGAGATTTTCAATTGCATTGCCATTGTCGTCAAGCACAGCTCCCACATTGTTAGTCAACTCACCTAAACCGCTCACCTTGAAAGAGAACGATGCTACAGGATTAGTCTTTTCAGTATCTTCACTGCGGAACAATTCAAGCTTGTAGCCTTGCAAACTGAATTCTTTGTTACTTTCAAAATCTACACCATACCATATCGCTGTAGCGTCATATTGTTTCAACTCATTATCTTCTATTATCGGCTCAATGGTAAATGAACTCCATTCAGGTTTGGGTGCTACGAAATCAATTGTTACAGTACTTGATATTTCCGACACCTCGCCATCATAGCAATTGAAGTTGGGGATGATACGATATTCATAAGTCATAGGATATACCTCTTTAGCAGAGCTGTGAACAGCAAACTCTACCCCCTCATGAACAAACGCGCAAGTAGCATCTTCAGTCATGCCGGCTGTATACCATGAATCGGTATATATGGTATTTCCACTTGAATCAAAATTCATATATTGCTTTGTCCCATCTGCTTGAGTATAGTACATGCGATATTGCACGAGGTAGTTGGTAGGTTGTTGTGTCCATGAGTCGGGAGCTTCCCATGTAACAGTAATGCTTGGCTCATAGTTGTTTGCCACAACCTCTGCTTCTGTGCTTCCCACTGCTCCCGTTACCGCTACTGGGTC
>CAZCEB010000212.1:0-3551 GCA_964497305.1 uncultured Muribaculaceae bacterium
GTAATGCTAAAATCGACATATACTATGCCAAAGCCTATAGTAATTATCCGATAAATTTATCCGGAAATATTTCTACTTCTAATTTTAACATTGGTCAACTCATCGACAACCAACTATTAGGCAGCATTGGTCTTGATACCGAGTTCAAAGTTTCAATAGCTAAATCAAAAGTAAATGGCACCTTTTGGGGCGACATTTCTCATTTCCAATACAAAAATTACACCTATCAATATATCAAAACCTTCTTTGACCTTGAAGATAATAAATTTAACGGCTCTCTCATTGTTAATGACCGCAATATCGACATGGTTATTGCCGGTGAAGCATTGATAACAGACAAAACTCCATTATTAGACATTCACATCAATGCCAATAATATATCATTATACAACCTAAACCTAATTAACAAATATCCGGAACACAATTTATCAGCAATGGCACATGCCGAATATAACGGCAAAAACATAGACAATGCTATTGCTAATCTCTCAATCAATGATTTAAAATTCATTTCACCATCACAAGATGGAATAGAAATCGAAAACATTAACATTGAGCTAAACAACCAAAACACACCTCAGCACATATCTATTAATTCAGATATAATTGATGGAAACGTTGACGGAAGCTATAGTTTTTCCACCTTATCCCATTCCGTAAAAAAGATTATTTCTCATTACTTGCCTGCTTTGGTGAACGCTGCGAGTATTGAAAATCATAAGAATGAGAAAGAAACTGTAACGCCAAATGATTTTAACTTTAATTTTACAATAAAAGACAATAATGAAATTCTTGATTTCATTAATTCCCCCATCAAGCTCATTCATCCAATAAACATCAGCGGTAAACTAAATCAATTAGGGCATCAAATGAATCTTGATGTAAACGCGCCCTATCTACAACAGAAAAATAAACTTATTAAAGGTACACACTTATCTATCGACATTGACAAAAACAATGATATATGCCAATTCTTTGCTACGACCACAATGCCGACAAAGAAAGGAGAAACCTTATTCAAGTTAAAATGTGATGGCTCTACCGACCGCATCGACACAAAAATCGACTGGGAGATAAACAATAATCGTGTATTTAATGGTAATATCATGTTTACATCTTTATTTCAACGAAATGAAGACAACTCCCTATTCTCCAACATTAATATCCACCCAAGTCAACTTGTATTCAACGATACGGCATGGACGGTAAATCCGGCACACATCATTATCAACAATAAGGATATTACTATCAGCGGATTTGATGTTTACCGAGACGACCAATACATTAAACTCGATGGCAAAGTTTCAGACAATCCCGACGACCAATTATGTTTGCAATTGTTGGATGTCAACCTTGACTATGTATTTGAGACACTTGCCATCAACAATGTAATGTTTGGAGGCAATGCCACCGGCACATTCTATGCATCAAACCTATACAGCAAAGAGCCACATCTAAATACTCCCGGGCTCAAGGTCGACCAATTGAGTTATAACTACTCTGTTCTTGGAGATGCTATCATTGAGAGTCATTGGGACGCCTACGAGAAAGGGGTTGCAATCAATGCCGACATCAGCCAGTCCAACGGATATAAATCATATATCAACGGTGCAATATTCCCAATGAACGACTCTCTCGACCTAAAGTTCAAAACACAAAAAATCAATGTAGGTTTCATGCAGCCATTCATGTCAGCATTTGCCAAAGAAGTTAGCGGATATGCTTCAGGAAATGCTCGACTATGGGGAAAATTCAAAACTATTGACATGACCGGTGATATATATGCCGAAGACCTCAAACTCAAAATCGATTTTACAAACACATATTATACTGCAACAGACTCCATCCACCTCAAACCGGGATTCATCGAGTTTAATGATGTCAAATTGACCGATGCCTATGGAAACAACGCACTCCTCGGTGGATACTTAAAACACACTTGTTTTAAACGTCCTGAATTTGAGTTCAATATCACAAAAGCGAGCAATTTCCTCAGTTATGATGAGACTTCGGAGCGCAACCCCATTTGGTATGGTCGCATTTTTGGCAACGGAGAAGCTTCAGTTAAAGGTAAACCCGGAGAGGTCAACATCACCGTTGACATGGCTACAGCGCCTAAATCAACGTTTACATTTGTATTATCTGACCAGCTTGAAGCAAACGAATATACATTTATCACATTCCGCGACCGAGATAAATTAAATGGAAACCACAAGGAAACCATTGACAGCACATTAATCAAAGTCAAGCAATTAGAAGAGCGCATTGCTCTGGAGCAAAAACAATCTGCATCAAAAACAAAATACACCTTAGACATCCAAGTTGATGCCAATCCTAATGCCGATATGATTCTTGTAATGGATCCTGCAGGTGGAGACCGCATTAAAGCAAGAGGAGACGGAGAGTTACATCTGAAATATGACTCTGATAATGAAAACGACATATTCCTTTCAGGCAAATATGCAATAGAAGAGGGGAAATACAACTTTACTCTTCAAGACATTATTGTAAAAGAATTCATCATTAACAATGAATCTTCAATAACATTTAATGGAGACCCCTATGCGGCTGTGTTAGATGTGAAAGCAGCATACGCGTTAAATGCCAATCTGACTGACCTTGACGAATCATTTGCACAAGACAAAGATCTCACTCGCACAAATGTCCCCGTTCATGCAATTATTAACGTAACCGGAGACATGCGCCAGCCCAATATTGATTTTCAATTAGAATTCCCCACAATGACCAACAATAATGTAGCAAACAAAGTTAATAGTATCATCAGCACAAAAGATATGATGAATCGTCAAATCATCTATCTTCTCGCCTTAAACCGTTTCTACACCCCTGAATATATGAGTTCAACGACCAAAGGAAATGAACTTGCATCAGTTGCATCATCAACAATCTCATCCCAACTTAGTAGCATGTTGGGAGAATTGAGCGATAACTGGAGCATATCGCCTAACTTCCGTAGCGACAAAGGTGATTTCTCAGATGTCGAAGTCGATCTTGCTCTTTCAAGCCGATTACTCAACAACCGATTGCTATTTAACGGAAACTTTGGTTATCGCGACAAAACAATGAATGATAACACTTTTATTGGCGACTTTGACATAGAATATCTGCTCAACAGAAATGGAAACATACGTCTTAAAGCCTATAATCGTTACAACGACCAAAACTATTACCTAAAATCGGCAACAACAACACAAGGCGTTGGCATTGTATTCCGCCGAGACTTCGACAAGATGTTCCAATTCTTGCGTCCCAAGCAAACGACTAAAGAATCAGAAAAAGCCGATTCTATACAATCCATCGACAGCACAAAAATTGAGACTCAACCCATAATAATCCCTGAACGCAAATAAGAAATTTTATTTCTTACTAAATGGCATTATTAGCCAAAAAAGATTTACCTTTGTAGATAGAACATTAAAACTATAAATATATGGCAACAAAACCTTTCAAATATCAGGAAATGTTCCCGATGTCAAAAGACACTACCGAGTATTATCACTTGACCTCTGACTACGTGAAAGTAGAAAATT
>CAZCEB010000213.1:0-3536 GCA_964497305.1 uncultured Muribaculaceae bacterium
TTGTTCAGTTTATCTGTATAGAGGTATTGCCAAACACCCACGTAGAAATAAACAGTCCACCCCACGCCATACCCATATATAGACACCCCGCCTATGGAGTGGATATAGGCACGCATGAGCGTTTATTGACTGCTCTCTCCTTCTATGTTTGAAACTGGCGATTTCCTTTGATAGGATAAAGCAAAAACGCTTCACAATATGTTCTCTTGCACAACTAACTCTTTATCTCGCACAAGATTATTGCAAAAGTACTAATTTATTTACATATTACAACAACTATTTTTCATCTTTCATTTTTTATCTGAAAAAAATGTGATAATAACTGTTTTTTACCTACATTTGCCTAAATTGATTTTATGCTATGGCTGGGAAAAAAGAATACAAGAAGCAGAATGAGGATTTTTTGGCTGAAGTGGCTAAACGTGAAGGGATAAAGATGATCTCGCAAGGAATTCTGTGTGAGGTATTGAATGAGGGAGATGGAGCAATGCCCAAATTGCAAAATATCGTGAGCGTATATTACAAAGGCTCACTAATTAATGGACGAACATTTGACGACAACACAGCGCAAGGATATCCCGATGCTTTTCGATTAAGCGAATTAATCAAAGGGTGGCAAATTGCGCTCACTCAAATGCACGTTGGAGACAAATGGCGCATATATATCCCTTCGGAGCTCGGATATGGCTCACGTGGCACTGATGGCATCCCCAAAAATTCTGCCCTCATTTTTGAAATCGAACTCATCGCCATTGCCTAACTACCATGCACAATCACATTGAAATAAATTCTGAAACGCAAGCTATCGAATTACTATCTCAAGGAGGGATAGTAAAGCGTTATGCTTTTCAATGCATCAATTTCCGCACTCTCAAAGTAAATCTTGATGCAGTAACATTCGTTGAATGTATATTCATAGGTTGTCGTCTTACCCCTGAAATGAGATTTACTCTTGACGATAGTAACACCGCTTTAACATCAATGCATGTTCCTTATAATGTGTTTCGCGCATCTCTTTATACTGCGTCTTCGCTATATGCAGGATATAATTATCTCCTTCCTGAGACAATAAATAATTGTTATGACACCACTATATATAAACATTATTTAAAAACAGGTGTTAAGGCTCACAATATATCAGAAACGCTTGCACGCACTCTTCATGATCACTCTATGAGTGATGCTCTTCACGATTTTCTTGACAATTATAACGAAGAGGATGTTGTTGCAATAATGGGAGGGCATGCCTTGTTGCGCACCGACAAAGTGTTCCGACAGATAGTTGATATCTCTAAAGCACTCACCGAACAGGGCAAACTGTTGGTGAGTGGTGGCGGTCCGGGCGCAATGGAAGCAACACATTTAGGAGCATGGATGGCAGGTCGATCATCTATCGATATTGACAATGCCATGAGCCTACTTTGCAAATACCCATCATTCAAAGATGACGGGTGGCTTAGCTCTGCTTTTACTATAATGGATATGTTTCCACAAGATACATTCCACAGCATTGGCATTCCCACATGGCTATATGGTCATGAGCCGGCTACACCTTTTGCGTCTAAAATTGCTAAATATTTTGAAAATTCATTACGTGAAGATGGGTTGCTCACAATTGCCAAAGGTGGAGTGATATACACTCCCGGAAGTGCAGGGACGATGCAAGAAATTTTTCAAGATGCGGTACAAAACCATTATCTAACATTTGGCTATGCAAGCCCTATGGTATTTCTCGGCACCGAATATTGGACACAGGAACTCCCGGCTTATCGGCTACTTGATGAAATGACCCGCAGCGGCAAATACCGCAATCTCATCCTCTCAATCTCTGACAACCCATCAGATATCATCACCGCCATCACATCATTCCACCCCCTGAAAAAATAACCCATTTCACATAATCGGTATCAAAAAGCGCCCTATTTTTAACAAAATCGGGAAATTTTTAGATAAAAATCCCCGTTCTTCATCAGAACAGGGATTTGGCACTGTGTTTTATGTCGATTGATTTTTACGAGAGCGGTAAACGAGACTCGAACTCGCGACCCTCAGCTTGGGAAGCTGATGCTCTACCAACTGAGCTATTACCGCATTGGTGGCACAAAGGTAATAAAAATTCCTTAATGATGCCACTTTATTTTTTAATGTTGATGATTGCAACCCTCGCCATGTGAGTGATTATGTGCTTCATGATTATGCTCAGCACACTCAAAGTTACCAATTTTGATTTTAGTAACCACTTCATGACTATGCGTGCCATGCTGATGGCTATCAACAAATATTGTTACTGTATCTCCCTCAAGCCATGCTGCTATTTGGTCTTGATTTGATTTTGAATAATCATAGGTTACAGTTTCTCCGCCATGCAATTTCTTGATTGTGATTTTACCTGACGCAGCATCACCGACTTGTGCCACACCGGCAACCTTAACGCAATGATTGTGAGAATGTCCCTCATGTTCATGTCCATGCTCACCACATTCTTCGGTGTGAACATGTTGACCTTCGGCAGTTTCTGTTGTTGACTTTGAGCCACATGCTGTTAATGCAAGTCCCACAACGACGATTGTAAATATTTTCTTTATCATGGTTTCATAAAAAACGAGGCGGATTTAAAATCCATCCGCCTCAATGATTTAATTCTGTTTTATTATAAACTTACTACTGACGCGATATTGAATTTTGAGAATTCAAGGTCGTTAACCGCACGTTCAGCCAATGATTTATCAAGTTTAACTGCTTGACGAATGTTGCTGTAAACCATTTGTTCATTATTTGTGCGAGCGCCAAGAACAGCCATCAAATAATAGGTTGTTGCATCAGGATTGTTTATTGCAGAAAGAGTTGATTTAGCTTTACTATAGTCTTTGTTCAAGATTTGAGCGAGAGCGGCATTGTTTGTTTTGCTATCACCAAATGCTTTAGCTGCTGCATTTACATCTCCTTGCATCATATAATAAGTACCCATTGCATCGCCAAGTTCTTCAAGACCTGCTGCTGATCCAAATTTTTGACCTGCTTCTTTGTAATCTTTGTTCTCCAAAGCAACAAGCCCAAGGTTCATTTGAGCTTCGGCACTTTCTCCATTCAAACGAGCTGCTTGTGCAAAATTGGCTTTAGCTGCTTCATAATCTTCATCGATGAATTGACAAACACCCACGTTATTGAATGTGCGATAGTCATTTGGATAAAGTTCAGCCGCTTTGTTGTAGATATTAAGTTTTTGGTCATTATCATTGGTCAATGTTGCACAATAAAGAATTTCATCTACTGAAAGAGCTTTAGGATTTACTTCATACAATTGTTGAATTTCTTCGTCGCTCTTACCAATCACATTGATAGAAGCTGTTATGCGAGAATAACGCAATTGAGGGAGAATTTCGTCAGCAAGTTGATCAAATACCGATGAAAGATTGCGTATTTCACGTTCACGTTGTTCAGGATCTTTATACATTGAAAGAACGCTCAAAATCAACTCTTTATCCTGTATGTTGCTTTGTGAAACAAGACGTTGGAAACCTTCCCAGTCTTCAGCT
>CAZCEB010000214.1:0-3529 GCA_964497305.1 uncultured Muribaculaceae bacterium
CACTCGATATGTAACGAAACGAGAATGAGAAAATTCATCGGAATTGACAACAGAATCAATTGAAAATGTTTTATCTAATGAAAGAACTTGAGTCCAATCATACTCTTTAATCATTTCATAAAGAGCATCGGTATCTTTTGCAATAAATTTATAAATAGGTTTAAGCACTCGCAATGCTGTGCGGCAACACAAATTAGCTTTATACAACATTTCCAAGTTTCCCTCAAACGAAACCATGCGTCGACCGATTTCAACATTATCAGCCCCTAAGTTTTTTAATTCTTCAGCAAGCACATCCTCCAATCCTTGGAATGTTTTTGCCACCATTTCAAAACGTTCTTTCATTCTTGCTTAAATCTTAATATATTGTTCGCCTTTGCCTGTACAAGTTTTTCCCCTTCGGTAACATCTTCTGTAACCCATATATTACCACCGATAACGGCATTTGCTCCCACTTTAATACGTCCAAGAATAGATGTATTGGAGTAAATTACAACATTATCACCAATAATCGGGTGTCGAGGAATACCTTTTATCGGGTTATTGTTCTCATCAGTATCAAAACTTTTAGCCCCAAGTGTAACCCCTTGATATATCTTAACATTGTTCCCGATAATAGCAGTTGCTCCCACTACAACCCCTGTTCCATGGTCAATAGTAAATGACTCGCCTATTGTTGCCGCAGGATGGATATCAATCCCTGTTTCACTGTGAGCCTGCTCGCTTATCATGCGTGGAATTATGGGTACTTGAAGTTTCACCAATTCATGAGCAATGCGATAATTACTTATTGCTCTTATTGCCGGATAACAATAAATTACTTCATCGGTCGATACCGCAGCCGGATCACCATTATATGTTGCTTTGACATCAGTTGTTAACAATCGTCTTAGTTCGGGAAGGTTGGAAATAAAAATCTCTGCTTTTTCTTCTGCAGTCTTGTGAAGTTCACTCAAGTTAGGTGTTTCATTGCACGCTACATTGAAACATAATCCAGCCATGATTTGATTTACTAATACAGCATATAATCGTTCGCATCTAATACCTGTATGATACTCGACATTAAAACGACTCACCTCGCCTTCTCCAAAAAAACCGGGAAAAATCAGAGCACGACACAAATCAACAATCTCTGCCACTGCTCGCTGCGATGGCAATGGTTCTCCTTGCCACCTCATGTGGCACACACTATGCAAATTTTCAGGGCGTGATAATTCCGAGACCGTCTCGGCAATACGTTTCACGCGTTGATTTGTCTGCTCCATAGCTGTTAATTCCAATATTTATCACAAAGTTACAACTTTTAGCCAATAAAAAACAACCAAGAGTTACATTTTGTCAACGATTGCATCGGCAAGAGCACGACATTTTTCAATTGCATCTTTGCCCGGAGCTTGTTTATTCTCTACTGATACAATTTCGGCATCAAACAAATGACATTCTTCTAACACTTCATTAATACGTTTTACCGACTTTGACGCCCAAGTAAACGAGCCAAATGCACCTACAATACGATTTTTCAACTCACGTGTCTTAATTGCTTGTAACAAAGTCTCAATCGGGGGAAAAAGTGTATTTGAATAAGTTGGAGCACCTATTATCAATCCTTTGTATTGGAATATATCACTTAGGATATAAGACAAGTGAGAATAAGATACATTGTGCATCTTAATTTTCTTTACTCCACGTTCTGCCAATCGAGCCGCAATCGTTTCAGCCATCTCTTGAGTGTTACCATACATTGAGCCATACACAATTACGACACCATCTTCAGCCTCATATTTGCTCAATTTATCATAGATTGAAACCACCCTACCCAAATCCTTGTGCCACACCGGGCCATGAGTAGAACATATATACTCTATCTCCAAATCGGCGGTCTTGGCAAGTGCTTTTTGCACCGGTATACCATATTTCCCTACTATATTGGAATAATAACGATACATTTCAGGTATATATGGTTCAATATCCATCTCCTCATCAATGACTGCACCATTTAACGCTCCGAAACAACCAAAAGCATCTCCCGAAAAGAGTACATTATCTTCTGCTACATAAGTTACCATCGTTTCCGGCCAATGTACCATTGGAATTAAACGGAATGATAATGTTTTCCCACCAAGAGCCAATGTATCACCATCTTTGACAGCCATAACATTATCGGTAATCCCATAGAAACCATTCACCATTTCAAGAGTTTTAGCATTCCCCACGATTGTCATGTCAGGGAAGTATCCTCTCAATACTTTTATTGCTCCGGAATGATCCGGCTCCATGTGATTAATCACAAGATAATCGGGCTGTTTGTCCCCTATTATCTCTTTTACTCTCTTTACAAGATTATCACATTGACTGATTTCAACACCATCGATGAGAGCAGTTTTCTCTCCCGTAACAATATAGGAATTATAAGACACACCATAGGGCAACGGCCACAACGCCTCAAAACGATGCGTTGTGCGGTCATTTACTCCTACATAAAAAACTCCTTTTTTAATCTCTTTTATATTCATAATTCTAAATTTTAATCAGTTAGTTGCGCCCCAAGATAGTCTTTCGATATTTTCAGCATTACACTTAGAGCAAATCTCCATTAAATAAACCAATAAGCACAAGTACAACAATGCTGGTAGACGATTTTACATATTTAAATAAACATCATTTCCATCTACCATTTTATCGTAATTCTTTTGCTAAAGCATTTATCTGCAAATTCGTTGCTATCAGTAAAACTCTCAATTTTTGTATTTATGATACTATCTACATCTACTATGTCTGGATTATACTCTTTGTTTAAAATATAGAATTTTCGTTGATTACTAATCTTATTATTAGTCATTGCAATCACCCAATTACCATCAACTTTTGCATCAATAACATATTCTGCATGATTACCAAGACTGTCATATTGGTTCACATATGATGGAATGAGAGGAGACCCTCCGTAGCAGGTATTTCCATGAATGTTTGTACCTTGCACTATTACTCTCCCTCCTCCATCCCATTCTATCATATAAATATTGTTGCCTAAAGAATAAGACCCATTTAATTCTGGCCATAACCACTCTGCTGCAAATAAAAATAGAAACACACAAATAATTATCGTCAACAAACATCCTATAATATATAAGATTATTTTACCAACATATAGAAATGCCTTATATACCATCTTTATTTTCTTAATTTACCAACACCATAATAGAAGGTTTTGAATCCATGAATTTTAGGATCTATCCCATAAATTGTATTATTTATCCGAATAAACGCATTGCGCATAAAACCGCCACCTACATTCCAATCATAATATGTGGCATCATCATTCACAATCTTTACTATTCCTCTATCCCTATCTGTCAAAATCATATTAACCCGACCTAATGCATATACCGTTGCGAGTAAAGTAGGATTAATAGCCGATTCAAAAATGTTTATACCATTAAAAAGATTTTGTGCTTTCTTAATTCCAGCTCCGGGGAAATCAGATACTGATATTGCTCCAAAATCTAACCGAGATGCATTTATATACAAC
>CAZCEB010000215.1:0-3521 GCA_964497305.1 uncultured Muribaculaceae bacterium
TGGTTGTAAATAAAGCAAATTCATCGTGCCAAAGGGTGATAAACACGCAAAAAACTTTGTAAGAACAATTAGAATTGCCTAATTTTGTGCAAAAATAGTAAATGCGGTGGATATAGTCAACCTAATTTATTGAAAAACTAAACAACAAAATTGAATATAAATTAAAATAAAAATAACCCTAAATTATTTTACCACAATGGCAATCCCTTTTATTTCAGCGCAAGAAGCTGCTGAGTGCATAAAAAATGGAGACAACGTGGGGTTCTCTGGCTTTACTGCCTCAGGAACACCAAAGGTAGTTACTGAAGCTCTTGCTGAAAAAGCAATTAAAGAGCATGAACAAGGACGCGAGTTCAAGATTAATATCTTTACAGGAGCATCAACCAATGATCATGTTGATGGTGCGCTTGCTCGTGCCAATGCTATCAATATGCGCACTCCATATCAAAGTAATGGTGATGTGCGCAAACGCTTGAATGCTCATGATGCTCATTATTTTGATTTACATCTTTCTGAACTTGCACAAAAAATGCGTTATGGCGTATTTGGTAAGATAGATGTGGCAATTCTTGAAGTTGCTGATATTGATGATAATGGCGAAATCATTCTTGGAACAGGAATGGGGATATCTCCAACAATTGCAATGCTTGCCGATAAGATAATCATTGAATTGAATGAAGCGTTGCCTAAGAGTATACGTGGATTGCATGACGTGTATATCCCAGCTGATCCCCCTTATCGTCGCGAAATACCCATTTATAAAGCGAGCGACCGCATTGGTAGTCCGGTGTTAAAGGTTGATCCTGCAAAGATTGTAGGTATTGTAAAGACCAATGCTAAAGATGGTGTTAAGAGTTTTGCTGATCTTGATGAAACAACAATGCTCATTGGCTCTAATGTATGTAATTTCCTTCTTGGTGAATTGCGTGCCGGTCGTTTGCCTAAATCATTCCTTCCAATGCAATCAGGAGTGGGCAATGTCGCAAATGCTGTGCTTCATGGACTTGGTGAGGTGGATGAAATTCCTCAATTTGACATGTACACCGAAGTAATTCAAGACTCAGTAGCTGATTTGATGAAGAAAGGAAAATGTCGTTTTGCAAGTACTTGTTCAATGACGTTCTCTGATGATATGATGGATGAGGTTTTGGCTAATATGGATTTCTTCCATGATAAGATTCTTATCCGTCCGGGCGAAATTTCAAACAACCCTGAGATTGTGCGTCGTTTAGGACTTATTACAATGAATACTGCTCTTGAAGCTGATATATTTGGTAATATCAATTCTACACATGTTCTCGGTACAAAGATGATGAACGGTATTGGTGGATCAGGCGACTTTACACGCAATGGATATTTGTCTATATTCAGCTGCCCATCAGTAACTAAAGGCGGATTAATTAGTAATATCGTGCCAATGGTTTCTCACCTTGACCATAGCGAACACTCAGTTGATGCTCTCATTACCGATCAAGGTATCGCTGACCTTCGTGGCAAAGATCCTGTTCAACGAGCTGAAACAATTATCGAAAACTGTGTTAATCCCGAATACAAACAATTACTTTGGGATTATCTCAAACTTGGTAAAGGAGGTCAAACGCCTCACACTCTCAAAGCTGCATTTGCGTTCCACACAGAGTTTGCCGAATCAGGCGACATGCGCAACACCGACTGGTCAAAATTCGCTTAAGAACAAGCAAATATATCTAAAGCAAAAGCCCGGTAACCCGGGCTTTTGTTGTTTAGAAGCCGACACGTACCATAGCAGAGAAGCGGTTGTTGTGGATTGCTGTGTTGTCAAATGTACGCTTTATGCCATAGTTGTATTCTGCACCGATATTGACAAATTGTGATGCACGCCATATTAAATTTATCGCTGCATAGTGGTCATATTTGAGATGTTCGCCATAAGCAATACTTCCTTCAGTGTATTTGTCAACATGGTTGCGCATATATCCCCACATTGCCGTTGAGAATAGAGAAGGAGTAAAATCATATTGGATAGCGCATAGTGTACCCCATGATTTAGTAAGCCTATATTTACCGGTGGCAAGGTCATTATCTGGAACTAAATCAAGAAATCTATCTTCGTTGTCCTTTAGATAATTGGCAATACCTTCACCGGCCTGCACCATGAAATAGATCATTGCGTTATTAATTTGTAAGGCTGATGTTAATTTTGCCCCATACCCCATTAGTGATGTCCGTTTTTGAGTTATAGCATTAAAGTAGGGGAGTGTGCGCAAGACCGACGATAGTCTTATGTGATTGTTTTGCGACCACCCATATTGTATATAAAAAGGAATATCGGGTATATTTTGATTTAAATTTACATCTTCGTTTTTTAGATGTGTCATGCTTAATCGAGGAGTTTCAATACCTACTCCAAATTTCCATGATGAATTGATGTATCGTTGGTAGTTAAATGACATATTGGAGTGTGCTCCTGAAGCTCCTGCACCATTTCCATCTATAAGATAGGGACTTACTGACTTGTCATCATATAAACTTGATGTGTATCCGAGTGTAAAACGAGCGATCTTAATATAGGCGTAATCACATTTTGTGATATATTCATTCCCTGTCCCGCCATTGAACGTGAGCGCAATAAATATCCCTGTGCGATATTTATTTGACGGCATCCCAACGATATTGAAATTCACACCACTTGACTTTATTGTCATTTGTGTTAGTCGGTCGTTTCCGGGAGTAGCTTTATAAAGGTCGCTTGTTTTAAAATCTGTAGGGTTATCATAGGGGTTGCCCCAGTCGAAAGCTCCGATAGCTTTTACTGTTGCACCAAGACTCATGTAAAAACGTTTGTTATTGTCGATGATGGCAAATTGAGGCGCAGTATATTCCGGGTCGGCAGGAATATTTTCAAGTAGAATGTCATAGGCATCGCTTGTCGCGGCTGTGGAATCTCCAACTATATATTCAATAGATTTATTGCACGTTTGATTGGTGTGATGTTGCGATAGTCCTGTCAATGATAATATTGAGGCTATTGAGATGAGGTAAAAACGTAATAGTTTCATGGCATTGATTTATTTAATGCCATAAAATTAATAAAATCTCATATATATACAAAAAACTAAGCTATTCCAATATCCCTTTGAATGCAAATTGCGATGGGATTTCTCCTGTTGTTTGACTCCATTTTTTTATTCCGTCAGGAGAATAGCAATGGACGCGTCCCGATGATACATAGTTGCGTGCATCGGTGATGTAAATTTCTCCTGTGATGGGGTGAATGGCAATGCCATGAGGCATTTTTATTTCAGATTGAGTACCATCTTTAATGATGCAGTCATCAACGACTTGTAGGGTGTTGAGATTTAAAATAGAGTATGAAATTGTTGTCTTACCTGTAAGATCATTGGTTGCTGTGCTGTAAATGTAAGCCGAATCTCCATGTATCCACATGTCGCTTACGGGTGTGTCTATTTCAGAAACCACAATGTCAAGTTGGGGATCAATCACGAAGAGTCGTGATTGAATATCGGCATTGTCGCCTCGTG
>CAZCEB010000216.1:0-1051 GCA_964497305.1 uncultured Muribaculaceae bacterium
CATCATCGGAATATGCAAATGATGATTTAATAATAAAAATTTCAAAATTAACAGATTCTCAACTTGTCTTTTTGTATGATATGACAGATATGTTAGGTATGGGAATGGAAGTAACGACTGAATTGCATTATACTCGTTAAGAAATATAAAGGATCGGTTGACTTCGGTCATAGGTTCACGATACTTTGAAATAATAACACTTGCATTGTTTGAACCTGACAATGTATCTAAAAAAACTATCAAAACAATGAAAAAATTAATGCTTATGTTGTGCGCAGTAGTGATGGGCGTAGCTTCACTTTCAGCACAAAAAGGACAATCAGCAGCAGGTCTTAATTTCGGTTATGGATCTGAAATTGAATCATTCTCAATTGGCGCAAAATACCAATATGGTATTACTGACGCTCTTCGCGCAGAAGCAGCTTTCAACTATTTCTTGGAAAAAGATGGAGTTTCTATGTGGGGTATTGATGTTACTGCTCACTATCTTTTCAATGTAGCGGAAAATCTCAAAGTATATCCATTGGCAGGTGTAACTTATGCAAATGCAAAAGTTGAATGGGAAGGTGTTTCTGTTGAGATTCCTGGATACGGAACAGTAGGAGAAGAAGGTGGATCTGCATCAGAAGGTGCATTTGGTATTAACGTTGGTGCAGGTGTTGAATATTCAATTTCTGAAAACATTGCGATCAATCTTGAAGCTAAATATCAAAAATTGTTTGGTGATTTAGATGCTTTTGATCAAGCTATTGTAAATGTTGGCGTAGCATACAAATTCTAAAATACTATATTCGTACAAAAACTTTGTTTATGGGCAGCCTTGCAGTGATGCAAGGCTGTTTTTCTATTCTGATTTTAATGCCTGATTTTGACAATCACCGCAGAATTGTTAACTTTACATTCTATTTAATTCCCTAAGATAATGGCAAAGACAATTGTAGAAACTCCTTTAATGAAACAATATCTCGAGATGAAACAAAAACATCCCGATGCGGTACTGTTGTTTCGTGTAGGGGATTTCTATGAGACTTTTTCTGATGATGCTATTGCT
>CAZCEB010000216.1:1061-3470 GCA_964497305.1 uncultured Muribaculaceae bacterium
GAAATATTGGGGATTACCTTGACACGTAGAGCAAATGGCTCTGCACAGCATGTGGAACTTGCCGGATTTCCTCACCATGCTCTTGATACTTATTTGCCTAAATTGGTGCGTGCGGGTAAGCGTGTTGCCATTTGCGAGCAACTTGAAGACCCCAAGTTAACAAAGAAGTTGGTAAAACGAGGAATTACCGAATTGGTAACTCCGGGAGTTTCAATCAACGATAATATTCTCAATCATCGTGAGAACAATTTTGTTGCTGCCGTACATTTCACTCGCACAGGTTGCGGAGTGTCATTCCTTGACATAAGTACGGGTGAGTTTTTAACTGCTGAAGGGACAAATGATTATATTGATAAACTTTTAGGGAATTTTGCTCCTAAGGAGGTGCTTATCGAACGAGGTAATCGAGGAAAATTTGATGATACATTCACTGCTCGATACTTGACTTTTGAACTTGATGACTGGATTTTTACAGAGGAGGCCGCCATGGATCGCCTGTTGAAACAGTTTGAAACTCGCAATCTCAAAGGTTTTGGTATTCATCGCATGACCTCAGCGATAATTGCATCGGGAGCAATCTTGCATTACCTTGATATCACTCAACACACGCAGATAGGACATATTACAAATCTTTCTCGCATAGAGGAGGACAAGTATGTCAGACTGGATAAATTTACTGTTCGTAATCTTGAACTTGTCGAAAGCCTTGGAGACGAAGGTAAAAGTTTGTTAAGCGTTATTGATCGCACAGTGAGTCCCATGGGAGCGCGATTGTTGCGTCGATGGATGTTGTTTCCACTGAAGGATGTAAAGGCAATAAATAATCGTCTTGATGTGGTGGAATACTTCTTCCGTCATCCTGACCATCGTGAAACTATAACGGAATCTCTTGAGCAGGTAGGCGACCTTGAGCGTCTGATGTCCAAAGCTGCAGTAGGGCGCATCACCCCTCGTGAGGTTGTGCAGATGCGTAATGCATTGACGGCGATAGAGCCTATAAAAGGGTTGTGCATGGATGCCGAACTTGAAGCATTGCGTCAGATAGGAGAGCAACTAAATCCATGTACATTAATGCGTGATCGCATTGCACGAGAAATTGTCGATGATGCACCGACGGCAATAAACAAAGGTACTATTATCCGTTCGGGAGTAGATGCTGAACTTGATGATTTGCGCGAAATTGCTTATCAGGGAAAAGATTATTTATTGAAGGTGCAGGCTCGTGAGATTGAAGCAACAGGCATTACAAGTCTGAAAATAGGTTATAATAACGTGTTTGGGTACTATATTGAGGTTACCAATGCTCATAAGAACAAAGTTCCTGCCGATTGGATACGTAAGCAGACACTTGTTAATGCAGAGCGTTATATAACCCAGGAGCTAAAAGAGTATGAGGAAAAAATACTTAGTGCACAAGAGCGCATAGCCATTATTGAGACTCGATTATATAATGAGCTTGTGAGCCATTTGGCTGAATATATACCTGCGATACAACTTGATGCGTCGTTGATTGCGCGTCTCGATTGCTTAACGGCGTTTACACGTGTCGCAATGGAAAATCGTTACAATCGACCTGTGGTTGATGATTCATTGGCGATTGAAATAGTCGAAGGTCGCCACCCAGTCATTGAGAAAGAATTACCCCCCGGAGAACCATATATTTCAAATTCGGTGTCATTGTCAAATACCGGGACACAGGTGATGATGATTACCGGACCCAATATGTCGGGTAAATCGGCATTGTTGCGCCAAACAGCGTTGAACGTATTAATGGCACAAATAGGATGCTTTGTTGCTGCCGACAGCGCAAGAATAGGTATTGTCGATAAAATATTCACGCGTGTAGGGGCTTCTGATAATATCTCTCTTGGAGAGTCAACTTTCATGGTGGAAATGAATGAGGCGGCTTCGATACTCAATAATATGAGTGAACGCAGTCTCATATTATTTGATGAATTGGGGCGTGGTACATCGACCTACGATGGAATTTCAATTGCGTGGGCTATTGTCGAACATATTCATGAATATGGTAAAATCCACCCCAAAACACTTTTTGCTACTCACTATCATGAATTAAATGAGATGGAGAAAAGTTTCCACCGAGTGGTGAATTATAATGTTTCGGTAAAAGAAATCAATGGAAAGGTTGTTTTCTTGCGCAAATTGGCACGCGGAGGCAGTGAACATAGCTTTGGTATTCATGTGGCAAAACTTGCGGGTATGCCTCCTGCAATTGTGCAACGAGCTGACCAAGTATTGCGCCAATTGGAGTCAAACAACCGTAAAGATTCAGAAACTATACAGAAAAATCTGAATGATGTAGCTGAAGGTCGCCAAGGTATGCAATTGTCATTTTTCCAACTTGATGACCCGGTATTGAGTCAAGTGCGTGATGAAATACTTGACTTG
>CAZCEB010000217.1:0-3468 GCA_964497305.1 uncultured Muribaculaceae bacterium
TCGGGTAAGTCCTACACGACCAGCTCCCCGAGAACTCCGCCAGGTCTTGATCGAAGCAACGGTATCGGGTTGTAGCGGTGCGATGTAGATCGCTTGCCCTTTTTTATTTGCCATTTCCAGGCTCACAAAGACATAAGAGTCGCCAAAACATTGGCGACTCTTATGTCTTTATTATTCTCTAAACCTTAACGACGTGGTGGGGGACCGCCAAAGTCGCCGGGACCACCAAATCCTCGACTACGACTTTCCGGTGTATTACCTTTTCCAAAGGTATTGAATTTATAATTAAACGACACCATAAAATAGCGTGTCAATGAATTGTAATTTATATCATCAATATAGTTGGCTGTAACCGTGCGACTAATATTTGATTTTTGTTGCAACAAGTCATAGACTTTAACCGACAATGTTGCTGCTTGACCTTTCATGAACTGATATGACAACGTTGCGTTCCACATCCATTGCTCTGTATCATATCCGTTTGAATACCCTTCTGTTCCTGAATAAGAGAGATCGGTATTGAACGATAAGCCCCATGGAGTATAATAGGTCCCGTCAAAACGTCCGCCATAGGTGTGTACATTGCGGTTGGCACTCGTTTGCACCGAGTTGCGAGTGTTTTGTAAGTTATAGAACGGGCGCAATTCTAATTCAAAATGGTCGGGACGGAAAGCAATAGAGAATGACTCTCCCACCATCAAAGACCCGCTTCGATTGCGCATATCATTGTTATAACCTATGGTTTGACTATAGAAAGTAAACAAGTTATTATTAAATTGCCAACGTTTATCCTTAAATGGGAACGAAATCATACCCATCAAACGTGCATTCCACACACCATTTACGTTGGTATATGTTGTTGTTTGCGCACCGGTTGTTTTATCAAAAGACGTGCGAGAGATGATACTGTTTTGAGCCACCTGCACATTACCCATTGCCATAATTGAGCGTTGAGCTTCAGCATTAAAATCTTGGAAACGGAAATTTATACGATGTGTAAACGTTGGATCAAGATTTGGGTTACCCACAACGATGCGCATCGGGTCTGATTTATCAGCCACCGGTTGCAATTGACTCATTGATGGTTGAGTAGAGAGTCCGTTATATCTCACATTGATTGAACGAGTTTTCCCAAGTTTATATCTATAACGCAAGAATGGGGCAAAGTTCCACACCCAACGGGTTTCTATGTCGCGAGCCGAATTTATCAAGTCATCACTTTTTGACATCGTGGGGATTAAAGACACACCCACCTCCATGTTATAGTTTTTCTTCACTTGCTTAAATCCAAGACGTATATCTTGATTGAAATAATCATTGCGGAAACGATTGCTCAACGAATCATTAAATATCAAATTATCATAATCTATTACCGGGTCGCCAAGCACTCCATCGGGGAATATCACAGGGTGGTCATAGACCATCTTGTCGGCATTGTTCCAGCGATATTGCGCACGATAGGCAAATGTCAAGAAACGACCTTTTGAAACATCGCCCAACGGCTCGGTCCATGAAGCTCGCATCTGAGTCATGTTGCTCCAGGTGTGATTATCTGCATATTGGTCATATAAGTCAAGAGAGTCATTCATCAAGAAAAACTTATTGAGCGAATAGCTGTTTTCATCTTCTCTCACATTGCTCAAATTATAGCGCAATTGCACCGAGTAGGAACGTCCGGGACGAGATTTGAATTTATGATTATAAACCAATTCGCCACCAAGCTCAAATGATTTCCCATCAGAATTCCCTGTATTGAAACTGCGATTGACAGGTGTCAATGCGGCATCCCCTGCCAACGTTAGTGTAGAATCGATATTTTTTGAATCATTAAAATTCAATGACACTCGTGGGCGGAACTCTAATGTATTAAACGAGTCGGGATTCCATTGCACTCGAAAATCGGCACGCACATTATGACCTCTATCTCGTGATGCTGTTCCCGATTGTTCATAAGATGTTGAGTCGGCAAACAAATATTGACGATTTTTCAATTGGCGAGAATTATTATCGGTGTGTGAATACATCACATTACCTCCCACGCGGAAAATCTCCTCTTTTCCTACATTGAAATTCACGCCAAATGTTTGTGATGTGTTTATACCGTTATCTCCTCCAAAACGACGGAAACGTCCGGAATTTCCATCAGTAAAGCCCAATTCATTTATATTATTGGCACTACCCACAATGGTTATCTGATTGTCATCCCAAAAACGGTTAACAATAAAACCGGTTTTATAGCGATCATCGGTACCATAACCCACCTCGGCACTACCAAACCATCCGTTTTTCATACCCTTCTTTACCGTGAGATTAATCACAGTTTCCTCTTCTCCGTCATCGACGCCTGTCAATCGTGCCAAATCACTCTTGCGGTCAACGACCTGAAGCTTATCCACCATATTCACTGGCAGATTTTTTGTTGCTACCTTGGGGTCATCAGAGAAAAACTCCTTACCGTCAACAAGAATTTTTGTTACCTCTTTACCATTGGCAGTAATCTTGCCATCAGTGCCAACCTCTACTCCGGGAAGGCGTTTCAATAAATCTTCAACAACGGCATTAGGTTGTGTTTTATAAGAATCGGCATTAAACTCTACGGTGTCTTCTTTAACAGTAATCTGAGTCTTCACTCCTGTAACAGTAGCCTCTTTCAACACTATTGAAGACTCATTCATCACGATAGGTTTCAATCTCACGTCATTTTCACCGACTGAGACATTTTGGTATGAGGGGGTGTAGCCTATATAAGTAGATTGTATTATGTATCGTCCTTTCTTCACATTACCCAGAGTAAAACGACCATTGGCATCAGCTGCCGTACCTTTTACAAACGAGCTGTCTCGAGCCGACAGCAATCTCACCGTCGCCTCCATCAATGGCTCTCCTGCATTATCTTTTATTACACCTTTTATATTTGCAGCAAAGGCAGTTGCCGAGAATGTGAATATCCCAATTATTGCGATATATCTTGAAAACAATTTCATTATATTTTTATTTAATTGTTGTTATAGACATTTTAAAGATTAAAAGGTTTAATCTTGTTTGTAAATTTTAGCTACATTTTTTTTGTAAAGATTCTTTCTCTTCTGATATTTGCATTAATAACATCAGCTAATTATATTTGTCAATGTATAAACAAAAACGCAAAGGTATGAAACTTATCAAAAACACTAAAATATTATTTATTGCCGGCATCTTAGGAATTAGTTCGTGCACATCTTCTAACAATGCTGTCATTGACTCCGGCGGGTACTATGATTATTATGACCCATTTTATCCCGGACCAGGTATGCCTCCTCCGCCTAAGCCCGACAACCCCGACCTAAAACCCGATAACAAACCTGACAACAGACCTGACAACAAACCTGACAATAAGCCCAATAATCCGGATAACAAACCGGGCAATAATATCAAGCCTGAAAATCGCCCTAACAACACCCCCACTATAAATCCGGGAAATAGTGGCAA
>CAZCEB010000218.1:0-3450 GCA_964497305.1 uncultured Muribaculaceae bacterium
GATCGTTCAGAGGATATTGCCTTTTATGATGTTGAGATATCGCCAACATCTCAGCCAATAGAAATATCCGATACGTTGCAAGCCTCAGATGGGAGTGATTCTATTGTGGTGATTCCGGCAACAATGTTTCTTCCTAATGATGTATTGCTCACATGGTTTAATGAGGGCTTTAAAGCACAGTATCTAAAAGATTACAAGCGTGCCGATCGGCGTCGCATAACAATAGACTTTGCTGCTCCAGCCGATTCTTTGCCTGAAATCACTTTGTTGAATGGTGCGTTGGCAGGGAAAAGACTTGATGAATGTGCTTTGCTCAATACCGGTGAGACGCAAGATACTCTTGAATACTGGATTACTGCATCTGAATTGTTGGTGCAAGATACATTGATGGTTGCTGCACGATTTATGCGCACCGACACTCTTCAACAATTATCATGGGGGACAGATACATTAAAACTCATATTAAAAGAGAATAAAGTAAAAGACAAAAAGAAAGAGAAGAAAAAAAAGGAAAAGAAAAAAGATAAAGAGTTGACCGATAGTCTGTTGCAAGATAGTACGGCTCAAGATAGTGTCCCTCAACTCACATTCCTTAACCTGCAAGTGAAAACACCATCGGCCCATGATATACATGTCCCGGTGTCGTTTGATGTATCTCAACCTCTTGACACAATACTCCTTGATAAAATTCATTTTGAAATGAAACGCGACACGTTGTGGGATACATTGGCATTGCCGGAGATTCAACATCGTTTTCCAACAAAGCTCATGGAGTATAAAATCGAGTATAAATGGGAGCCAGGAGCTACCTATCGACTCACTATTGATTCAGCAGCCGTTGTTGGTGTTTATAATGAATGGAACAAGGCAGTAAAGCATGAGTTTACAATAAAGAAAGAGGATGATTATTCGGCATTATATTTTAATGTTAGCGGAGAAACCGAAAATGTTATTGTCGAATTGTTGTCGTCGTCAGATGAGCCTGTTGCAGTATCAAAAGTTATTGATGGCACAGCTGAATTCCGTTATCTAAATCCGGGAACATATTATGCTCGAGCCTATATCGATAAGAACGGCAATGGCGAGTATGACACAGGAAACGTTGGCAATAAATTGCAGCCCGAAGATGTGTATTATTATCCTAAGAAACTCAATCTGAAGAAAAATTGGGATGTTGAACAATCATGGAATTTGTTTGAACAGCCCATTGATATGCAGAAGCCGCTTGATATAAAGAAAAACAAGCAGGCCAAGAAACGTGGCGAGCATGATGATCGTGAAAACGAGGAAGAGGAGGATGGATATTACGATGAAAATGATCCGTTTGGCGGTGGTTATCGTGATAATGGCTCCGGCAATTCCGGCTTTGGCGGTGGACTGAAAGGAATGGGCGGTGGCGGTTTCCAAAATTTCAGAGGACGATAACATTATGAGTGCCGATAATGCAATATTAAGTAAGGACTTGATACAAGATCCGCAATTGTGGAAACTTGCATTGCGAGTTGAGAAAGCCGCATTGCAAGTGTTCCTGTATAGTGTGATAGAGGATAATTCATTGATATATCGCAAAATAGAATTTGACAAAGCATCGACATCACAACTCAAGTCATTGGAAACGGTTGTTTATGAAAATCCATTGTTATTGAGTGATTTTGCTCGCATAGATTGTGTCGTTGAAACCGATGTGTTTACTATAGTACCACCTGAGATAACATCGTTGGACGCTCGTGAGAAGATAATGAACGCAATGTTTCCGGATTTTGATGGAGAAATTGTGCCATGTGAGATTTCAGAACAAGGCGCAACAATACTCATGGGAGTGGAAAATGAAATAATTGCATTCTTGCGACGCACGTTTAATAATCCACGTTTACACCACCATTTGTCGCCACTATGTCGTTATTTCTTCCACAAGAGCAAGCATGGCAACTCTACAAAGATGTATGCTTGTTTACATTCAGGGAAAGTGGATGTTATAGCTGTGGCAGGCGAAGGATTGAGATTTGCAAACACGTTTGAATATCGGAATCCCATGGATGCAGTTTATTATATCATGGCGAGCCGACAAACACTTGGTATGGATAACGCCAATGATGAAATGTTTTTGTCGGGTAGTCTGTCGGCACGAGAGTCCATTGCCGACACATTGCGTAAATATATCAGCTATGTTATGCCTGTAATATTTCCGTCGGCAATGTTCAAGGCGGGAAAAGAGGCAATGAAAGCTCCATTTGATTTAGTAGTTTTACCATTATGCGAATAATAAGAGGAAAATATGGTCGTCGTCGTTTTGACGTGCCAACAAATATTTCTGCGCGCCCAACAACCGATTTTGCGCGTGAGAACATCTTTAATGTGCTTGAAAATCTTGTTGATTTTGAGGGATTGAAAGCATTGGATCTTTTTGCCGGGACAGGAGCTATCAGCTTTGAATTTCTGTCAAGAGGCTGTGAGTCGGTTACGGCTGTGGAAAAGGCTGCTACTCAGTATAATTTTATCCGCAAAGTCGGTCAGCAACTGAATTGTAAAAATTTGAATGTGGTGCGTGGTGATGCCATGCGTTATGCTCAATCATCCCTTGCTAAATATGATTTGATATTTGCCGATCCTCCTTATGATTTGCCTCAATTTGGAGAGATACCCGAAATGATATTGAATTCGCAAATGCTCAAGCCGGGAACAATCATCGTTATTGAACATTCCAAGAACTATGATTTTTCTTCATTGCCTAATTTCTATGAACACAGAACTTATGGCAGCGTCAATTTCTCGATATTCATATTACCGGAAGAAGGTAACGAATAGAAAATGCAAAATTTATTTTGCTGAAACAAAAAATAGCGTTACCTTTGCAACACATTTCGCAAGAATGACTCCGTAGCTCAGTTGGTAGAGCAAATGACTCTTAATCATTGGGTCGAGAGTTCGAGCCTCTCCGGGGTCACTAAGAGCGAAGCATACAGTTTCGCTCTTTTTTTGTGGTAATGTTGCCAAAAACAGTTGGTGGCGTCAATGAAAATTACATTTAAAATGTGTCACCTTGCCATGCCATCGTTGATTGTCTCTAAGATTATTATGAGATTTCGAAGATAGAGAAGTTTACCGAACCGTATGTGCGCCGATTTGTAAAATGTGGAAGTGTTGAGAAATCATAGGCTTTTGAATGCTCTATGATTATGATTGTCCCATGTTTAAGCATTGCTGAGTTCAGTAGCAAATTGGGTATTTCGTCAAAACGAGGTAAATCGTAAGGAGGGTCTGCAAATATTAGATCAAATTTAGTGTTGCATGTTTCTATAAATTTAAACACATCCCCTTTGATTAACCTTAAATTTTGTTCATTGAGTTGTTGTGCGACTTTTTTGATAAAATTATATTGGGTATTTGCTTTCTCGACAGCGGTGACGGGAGCACAACCTCTTGATAAAAATTCAAAAGAAATGGCTCCGG
>CAZCEB010000219.1:0-3438 GCA_964497305.1 uncultured Muribaculaceae bacterium
AGACAATCTCGGAGAAAGATTTACAAGCACAAGTGCTTGACGATATGGATCTTGAACGAGAACGTGGCATCACGATAAAAAGTCATGCCATTCAGATGGAATACGTCCTAAATGGAGAAAAATATGTTTTAAACCTCATTGACACTCCGGGACACGTCGATTTCTCCTATGAGGTATCGCGTTCGATTGCCGCATGTGAGGGCGCTTTGCTCATAGTTGATGGCTCACAAGGCATCCAAGCACAGACAATCTCTAATCTTTATATGGCTATAGATAATGATTTGGAAATAATACCTATTGTCAATAAAGTTGACCTTGATAGTGCGAAACCCGAAGAGGTAGAGGATCAAATAATAGAACTGCTTGGATGTAAGAGAGAAGAAATTATACGTGCCAGCGGTAAAACCGGTATAGGTATTCCGGAAATTTTGGAAGCAATCATTGAACGTGTCCCTGCTCCGGAAGGCGATCCCGAAGCTCCATTGCAAGCATTGATCTTTGACTCGGTATTTAATCCATTCCGTGGTATTATAGCCTATTTTAAAATCGTAAATGGAACAATAAAGAAAAACGATTTTGTTAAATTTGTTGCTACCGGAAAGGAATATCATGCCGATGAAGTGGGCGTTTTGAAACTTGATATGTCTCCTCGCAATGAGTTGTCGGCAGGAAATGTAGGATATATTATCTCAGGAATAAAGACATCAAAAGAGGTTAAAGTGGGAGATACAATTACACATGTATCTCGTCAATGTGAAAATGCAATAGATGGTTTTGAAGAGGTTAAGCCTATGGTGTTTGCAGGGGTTTATCCCATTGAAACTGAAGATTATGAAAACTTGCGTGCTTCACTTGAAAAATTACAATTGAATGACGCTTCTCTCACATTCCAGCCTGAATCATCGGCGGCTCTTGGCTTTGGATTCCGTTGCGGATTCTTAGGGCTTCTCCATATGGAGATAGTGCAAGAACGATTGGGACGTGAATTTGATATGGACGTAATTACAACTGTTCCTAACGTTTCCTATCGAGTTTATGACAAGAAAGGAGAAATGGCAGAGGTGCATAATCCATCAGGACTCCCTGAACCTACGTTGATAGATCACATCGAAGAGCCTTATATCAGAGCATCTGTAATTACGGCTGCTGATTATATTGGTCCTATCATGACTTTGTGTCTTGGAAAGCGCGGAGAACTCGTTAAGCAAGAATATATCTCAGGTAATCGTATGGAGATTATTTTTGATATGCCTCTTGGTGAAATAGTGATAGATTTCTATGATAAGTTGAAAAGTATATCAAAAGGATATGCTTCATTTGATTATCATTTGCACGATTTCAGAGAGTCAAAACTTGTCAAACTTGATATTCTTCTTAATGGAGAAAGTGTCGATGCATTGAGCACACTCACACATGTGGATAATTCAGTATCATTTGGTCGCAAGATGTGTGAAAAGTTAAAAGAACTCATCCCTCGTCAACAATTTGATATCGCTATTCAAGCTGCAATTGGCGCAAAAATTATCGCTCGCGAGACAATCAAGGCGGTGCGAAAGGATGTAACAGCAAAATGTTATGGTGGTGATATCTCACGTAAGCGCAAGTTGCTTGAGAAACAAAAGAAAGGAAAGAAACGCATGAAACAGATAGGCTCGGTAGAGGTGCCACAGAAAGCGTTCCTTGCTGTTTTGAAATTAGATTAAACCTTAATATGAAATTACTGTCCATAAAGTATAGGACAGTAATTTTTTTGTCCATGATTTTGAAATTTCACATTTAATTGTTAATTTTGACGCATAATGTTAATTTGCAAGGGTAAATATTAATCAAATTTCCCAAACAATTAACCTAATTAGTTGTTAAGATAATGAGACTTAGTGCTCTAAGATAAAAACACTTGACTGATTTATTATGAAAAAATCAACAATTTGGTTTTTGACGATAATAATGGCTCTTGCCTTTCTTGGATTGCTTAATGTGCAGATAATGTACATGAAGAATATGATACGCATGCGCGAGGACCAATTTTCGGAAGGAGTGAAGCGAAGTCTTTATGCTGTAACGACAATGTTGGAGCAAGATGAAGCAAAATATTATTTGGAAGAGGATGCCTCACAAATAGAATCATCGATGTTCCAACAAGGTGCATCTTCCAATTTTGGCGGAATTACATATTCAATTACGACCAATGAACTTGAAGCCGACTTGACTATTAAAGGTGATATGGATAAGATCTCTTCGTTACAAAGTGAACGAGGAAATCTCAATGACCACTACAAGTCAATGCAAGAAGCCATCAAGGGACAATATCTGTATCAAAAAGGTTTGTTAAATGAGGTAATATTAAAGATAATAAGCCAAGCAAGTAATCGTCCCATTCATGAACGAGCCGATTCTGCACTTGTGAGCAATTATCTACGCTCAGAATTGGAAAACAATGGATTGACAATGCCGTTTGAGTTTGCTGTCGTAAATCGCAATGGTGCGATGATGTATAAGACCGCAGGTTATGATGCGACCGATGATGTGCCGGGAAGCTCGTTTATACAGACATTGTTTCCAAATGATCCTTCAAATAAAATAAATTATTTGAAAGTATATTTCCCGACAAAGAAAGATTATATCTTTTCTTCAATAAAATTCATGATTCCGACATTTGTGTTTACATTTATTCTGCTTGTAATATTTTTATACACAATTGTTACTGCTTTCCGTCAAAAGAAGTTGACAGAGATGAAAAATGATTTCATCAATAACATGACTCATGAATTTAAGACACCTATTTCAACAATTTCGCTTGCAGCTCAGATGCTGAATGATGATTCGGTGCGCAAGTCTCAAAACATGTTGCAGCACATTTCAACTGTAATAAACGATGAGACAAAACGCTTGCGCTTCCAAGTGGAAAAAGTGTTGCAAATGTCAATGTTTGAACGTCAAAAAGCCACATTGAAATTGCAGGATGTGGATGCAAATGTTGTTATTGCCAATATTATCCACACCTTTAAAATTAAAGTGGAAAAATATGGCGGACATCTTGATGCCGAACTTAATGCCGAAGAAGCTACAGTGCATGTTGATGAGATGCACTTTACCAATGTAATATTCAATCTTCTTGACAATGCGGTAAAATATCGTCGTGAAGATGTGCCATTGGAATTGATAGCAACAACAAATGAAATATCGGGTAATCGTCTTGAAATAACAATCCGCGATAATGGTATAGGTATTAGAAAAGAGGATTTGAAAAAGATATTTGATAAATTCTATCGTGTTTCAACTGGTAATCGTCATGACGTGAAAGGTTTCGGACTTGGTCTTGCCTATGTGCAAAAGATGGTGCGGGAACTCGGTGGCGAGATACGCGTTGAGAGCGAAGTAAATGTAGGAACAAAATTTATAATTATATTACCACTAACTAAAAATTAAACTATTATG
>CAZCEB010000220.1:0-3437 GCA_964497305.1 uncultured Muribaculaceae bacterium
GCCTATGATTTTATCTCCTATCTCATGAAATGCTGTTGTGTCATTCATTTCAAGTTCGATGGTAGCAGTCCCTAATACGTCTGTTTTTAATAATGCTTTTGTTCCATAGGGTATGTGTAGCTGTTTGTCTAAACTTAATTCGACGATGATGTGTCCGGGATTATCATATTCATATTGAATTTCTCTTACAAGCCCAACTTTAAATCCATTAACGGTAACAGGAGATGAGATTGTGAGTCCTGCGACATTTGTGTAGGATGCATAATAGTAGTTGGCTGCTTTGAATATGTTTATGCCTTTTAGATAATTAATTCCAAAGAATAGTGCAACTAATGCAATTAATACCGAGAGACCAATTAATATCTCTTTTGAAAATTTTTTATTCATAATTTATGTCTGTTTTTTTTTGTTTCGTTATTTTATGCGTTTATTATTTATGAATTTTACAATAAATGCTTCCGGAAATTTGCGTTTAATTTTGTTTAGTATTTTAGTAGCTTCATCCCAAGATGATGTAGAGCCATAGGTGTACTTGTAAATATTGTTGTCTTTGTAGTATTCAACAGGTGTAAGCCCTTTTAAACGCTTGTCGTTTTTTGGAATAGCTTTATTTGATGTCAAAAATTGTATTTTATATTTGATTTCACTTGTTTCCTTTTTAGCGTATTCTTGTTTATTTGTACTTGTTTTTGTTTCGTTGATTTCTATTGGTTTATTATACTTGTTGATGTATTTTTTCAGTGCATTGAATATTGCCGTTGCAAGTTTCTTTTGTCCGCTTTTAGAGCTAAGGAATTTTTCTTGAGTAGGATTACATATAAAATCAAGTTCCACTAAGACTCCCGGCATGCTTGTTGCTGCAAGTACGAGGAATCCGGCTTGCCTTACTCCTCTGTCTTTGCGTGCTGCTGTATGAATAAATTCGTCTTGAATTGCACTTGCAAATTCTATGCTTTGTTCTAAATGTTTGTTCTGGTTAAGTTCAAAGATTATATATGATTCAGATGAATTTGGGTCAAAACCGCTATATGAGGTGGAGTAATCTTCTTCTAATTCTATAACGGCGTTTTCGCGCTTGGCAACTTCAAAATTCTCAGTCGTTTTGTGTAGCCCTAATGTGTATACTGAAGCACCTGCTATTGTTTTTCTGTTTTTCGATTTTTTTGCGATTGAATTGGTGTGAATTGAAATAAACAGGTCTCCTGATGCATTGTTTGCGATATTTGCTCTTTCTCTTAATGTTAAGAATTTATCATTGTTGCGAGTGTATATTACTTTTGTGTCATCAAGTTTGTCTTGAATCATGTTGCCTAATAATAATGCAACTGATAGGTTGATGTCTTTTTCTTTTGTCTTAACTCCTAATGCGCCATAGTCTTTGCCTCCATGTCCGGGATCTAAGACCACGGTAAAAGCATTGGCGCAGAGTGGCGTTGATAGAAACGCAATTGCAATTAGTATAATATTATATATGTAATTACTCATAATATTTAATGCAAATTTAGCAATAAACATACGATTATAAGGTAAATGTAACATTTTTTTACCATCAAATCTGGCGAAAAGTGGAGTTTTTGAACAATAAATTATCTGTTATGTATAATGCAAAGGCTTGTTTTTCGTTTAATGTATAAAGCTTTTATGATGAATAGGTATTTAAATATTTTTATTACTATTATTTTGTTGTGTTCATGTAAAAATGATGAGACAAGAGTGATTGCTAATGAAGATGGAAAAGTTTTTAATAGACTTGATTCAACGTTGGCAACTTATGCATCTTTGACTGACGAACAAAGAGTTGCCGTTGTAGATTCGATAGGGGACGTAATTAGAACTTGGTTTTATATTCAAGGGAAAACAGATTTAAGTGATAGTGCTTTGATTGAGTATTCTGAGTCGGATGCTGTTAGGGTATTTTATAAGGATATTTGTTCGGAATTTTCTAACTTAGCTTCTATTAATAAGGTTATATTAAAACTTGAAGAAAATATATGTAAACAATTTGATGATAATTATTTTTATGATTTATATTCTGTTGTGTCGCCATATAATCAATCAATATTTATAGCAGATAGTATGATGTTTGTAGGATTAAATCATTATTTGGGGAGTGATTATCCCGGATATGGTTATTTTGAACCATATCAACGCATCGTAAAAACTCCGCAACATTTACCCTATGATATAGCTGAGTCTTATTTATTGAGTGAGTATCCATATATAAGGAGTAATGATGCAACAGTATTGAATATATTATTATATAATGGAGTAATTATGTATGCAATGATGCAATTAGTCCCAAATGCTGATTTGGCAGAGGCTTTTGGGTATAGCGAAGAGCAATTGCGGTGGGCTGAGAGAAATGAAAAGGATGCATGGAATGCTTTAATATCACGAAATTTGTTGTATTCGGCAAATCAACATGATGCAAATAGATTAGTAAATCCTTCTCCTGCTACTTTGATTTTACATCAAGAGAGTCCCGGAAGATTGGGACGTTATATAGGATATAAAATAGTAAAAAACTATGTTAGCAATCATTCTAATGTAGATTTATCATGGCTATTGTCGGCTGATTTTTATAATTCAATTCAATCATTAATTGATTCAAAATATGGATTATAAAATAGAGAAAAGGTGTTATAAAACATATAATTAGTTTTATTTAACAAATAGCGTTATCCCTTATTATTACAAGTATATAGACGATAATAATGTCTAAAATGATGATTGTTAGGGGTGCCTGTTTTGTGTTATGATAAAAAATCGCTAATTTTGCACTCGAATTAATACCCCATAGAGATGGTTGGTATTGCCGAAAATCGGCGGGGATTTTATTTTGAGGTATGTCTTAATAAAATCTTTAGTATGAATTTCAAGATTATGTAATGAAGAAAGCAATTTTTATGATTGTTGTCTTTGCAGTGTTCTTGATTTCGGTTTCAGCTCATACGAGTAAGGTAATAGATTCGTCAGAAGGTTATGTCGCTCCTTTTTTCTCTATAGAACGTAATGATACATCAGTTTCACTTGATGAGTTTAAAGGGAAATATGTCTTGCTTACTTTTTGGGCTTCAAAAGATGCTAAATCTCGAATAAAATGTCGTGAATATACATCTTTTGTTGGGGACCTGAATTTAGAGAATCAATTTAGTCAATTGTCAATTAATTTTGATTGTAGCGAACGTTTGTTTAACGAAATCGTGAAATTGGATAAATTGGATGCACAGACACAATTTTATGCCCAAGGAGATAAGGCTCTACAGCTAATTAGGGAATATCGACTTGAGGATGGGTATCATTCTTTTCTTATTGATAAACAAGGAAAGATTATTGAGAAAAACCCAACTATCACATCATTGAAGAAGATTTTTAAATATTAAAATTAAAGCCTATCGATATTATTCGATAGGCTTTTTACATTGGATCAACATCGT
>CAZCEB010000221.1:0-3423 GCA_964497305.1 uncultured Muribaculaceae bacterium
TGTAACCTTCTGATCCGTAGTCAGATGCTCTATTCAGTTGAGCTACGGAGCCATTTTGCTTGTTTGCGAGTGCAAAGTTAACGCAAAATATTTTATTGACAAAGCTTTTTATCAATTATTTTTACGATATTTTGTATCATTCTAATGATTAAATAGTTAGAAACAGTTCATTTTCGACATTTCCTCTCTTTACATTATTCCTTGCATTTATGTACTCTAAGAATTAACTCGAATCACTTTTACAGGTGGGAAATTTATATTAATTTTGCGTTTTAGTGCGTTAAACTTTGCATCAAAAGGATACTATAGTAATGAATAATTTAGGTCTACTAAGATTTAAACCATATTTTAAGACAGTGTTATGGGGTGGTAGTCGCATAACATCATTCAAAGGTATTTCTCCTCACAAAGAACCGATTGGCGAAAGTTGGGAAATATCAGGACTTGAAGGTTTTGAATCAGTAGTCTCTGAAGGAAATTTTGCAGGAAAGACTATTGAGCAATTGTTAGAGTTGCATGGAAATTCAATTCTTGGGCATCGCATCCATCGCATTTATGGAAATAAATTTCCTCTCTTAATAAAATTCATTGACGCGAGCAAAGACCTATCAATACAAGTACATCCCGATGATAGCCTTGCCTCAGAACGCCATAATTGTTGGGGGAAAACAGAGTTATGGTACACCCTTGATCCAGAGCCGGGAGCATATATTTATTCAGGACTACAATCAAGTATAACCCCTACCCAACTTAAACAACACATCGCAAACAACACTTTTAGCGATGTCCTTGCTAAATTCATGCCTCGTCGTGGTGATTTATTTTACCTTCCCGCCGGTAGAATTCATAGCATCGGTGCTGGAAACTTAATCCTTGAAATTCAACAAACCTCAGACATCACATATCGCGTATATGACTATAATCGCACTGATTTAAATGGGAAAAAACGCGAGCTGCATGTCGATTTAGCTCTTGACGCAATTGATTTCAGAGTACATGAGGATTATATGCGCCACATTGATCCTCTAATTAATCGTGAAATTGTACTAAAAGAATGTCCGTTTTTTACTGCGACACTAATTACAATAGACTCTAATTTCCGTTTACAAGTATCCCGATATGATTCATTCCGCATTATTATCACAACTCGAGGGAGTGGAAAAATCAAAGATAATAGCGGAAACGAAACAATGATACAACAAGGGGAAACTATACTCATTCCTGCAAGCACTCATTGGGTCGATATAGTTCCAAACAACTCCGATTTAGAAATAATCACAGCCTACATCCAATAGGAAGGATGCCTCATATATATCTGTTTAATCCGGAAAACGATCTTGCTTTAGCACACGGCAAAAGCAATTACACCGCTCCACCAAATGCTTTAGCTCTACACTATGCCGGAGAAGCATTACCATTTTGGTTTGCCAACTCTAACGATGCCATAATTGCCCCCAATATAAATGAGCGATGGCTTGAAGACATAAAATCCAAAACAAATATTCAAGCCTCAATATTCAATCCGCATTTACATATTAACGGCTACAAAGCTCAACCATGGGGATGGTCTCTCGACTCTCTAAGACAGCTCTCCAACGCAGGAGTTAACGATAGTGCTCTTATATCAACATCCAAAATAGAGAACATTAGACAACTAAGTCATCGTCGCACAACAATCCTCATATCATCCAGGCTCAATGAATTACTCCCATTTAAAATTCCACCATTACCACATGAAGCCAAAATGGTGGATGACGTCATAGCATTTGCCAACAAGCATAATGGTTGTTACATAAAATCACCTTGGTCAAGTAGCGGGCGTGGCGTGGTAAATGCATCCCAATTATCGGGAAACGAGTTGCGACGACGCTCCGAGGGAATAATAAAACGACAAGGCTCCATTATGTGCGAAGCTCCATTAAATAAATTAACCGATTTTGCAATGCTATTCCATAGTAATGGAAACGTTGTTAAGCAGATAGGATATTCTTTGTTTTATACCGGAAGTGGCACTGCCTATTCAGGAAATATTACAACAAGCGACACCCTCATTGAAAAGCATCTCTCAACAATGATTTCAATCGAACAATTACATAGCATATCTCATGCACTTGAAACCATTTTAACCGATATTATCGCTTCAGAATACTCAGGATACTTTGGTGTTGACATGTTAGTTTATAGAGAAAATAATGAAAATAAAATAGCCCCATGCATTGAACTTAATCTTCGAATGACAATGGGTGTCGTTGCATGGCATTTATACCAAAAACACGTAGATCTTAATAGTGAAGCTATTTTGCGCGTTGAATATGGAAAAGACACTTCTTCAGGGAGATGTCCAATATTTGAGAATAAACGATTAATCGAAGGAACACTAAGCTTAATCCCTCCGGGCTCTGATTTCTTTATTACATTAGACGCTAAAAGAAAAGCTTAAAAATGTTTCAATTCTGTGTATAAACGATGGAGAGGCAACCCCATTACATTATAAAAACTTCCATTTATATTTCTAACACCTATACAACCTATCCACTCTTGAATACCATAAGCTCCGGCTTTATCAAGAGGTCTAAATGTTGACACATACTCATTTATTTCCATTTCATCCAATTGAGCGAACTCTACTTCTGTCTCAACCGAAAAAGCCACCTGCTTTTGCAACGATGTAATTGCCACTCCCGTTATAACCTTGTGCTTCTTCCCCGACAAAGACCTTAACATAATTTTTGCATCCGCCTCATCCAATGGTTTTCCTAATACTTTACCATTATTTACAACAATCGTATCGGCTGTAATAACAATCTCATCATTACTAAGAGATTCAATATAAGCCTTTGCTTTTTTTTGCGCAAGATATTGTGCAATATCTTTTGTATCAATATGCTCAGGATAACTTTCATCGATGTCTTTACCAGAACATATTTCAAATTCAACGCCAAGCATCGCCAATAATTCTTTGCGACGAGGAGAAGCACTTGCAAGCAAAAGTTTATACCCTCTTAAATTTTCCAACAAATTCATTACCACCCAAATGCTTTTTCTGTTGACATCCAATCTCCTCGCACTCTCATTATCTGTTCTAAAAGATCGCGTCCAACACCTTCCCCTCCTCGACATGGAGAAATATATACTGCTATTTCCTTTATATCATCGGCTGCATCAGCAGGAGCCACAGGCAATCCTACCATCTGCATGGCTTCAAAGTCAGGTATATCATCTCCCACATAAGCAACTTCTTCGGGCATTAAACCATATCTATTCATCCACTCTTTCAAGCATGGCACTTTCTGCCCTGCTTTCAGATATATATCCTCGATACCAAGACCGGCAAAACGCACTCTGATAGCCTCTGTATCAGCACCTGTTATGATTGCGATTTTATAACCGTGTTTTACTGCAAGTTGTAATGCATATCCATCC
>CAZCEB010000222.1:0-3402 GCA_964497305.1 uncultured Muribaculaceae bacterium
ATACTGAATATGATAAATCAAAATATTTGACCACTGCTGCAGGTCGTTGTGATTTTTATACAATGGGAGGAAAATTAAAAACCGATGGATATGCCTATCTGTATCTTGCTACGTCAGTATCAAAAGCCGCATTTGTTATAAAGTTGACTTATACCGGGTCGGCAGTAACTGCAACGTTAGTTAACAAACTCCAAGATACTGAAGGGCGTCGTACATGGAATGGTGAACCATTCTTGCAAGCCAATGAGAACCTCGTAATCCCGGTTAATTGTACAGGGCGTCAAGGAGAATTCTTGCATCTGATTCGTTCAAGTGCTTTGAGTTTATGGTCTCGCAATGATAATAGTGAGTTGGCAACTCGCAAAACAAATGTTTATGATACTCAATCACGTGTAAACACTCCCGGGGGGTGTACGCTTGAATTTAATGGTGAGTTATTCTTGATTACTCCAACTTCACAATATTCTGTAAATAAGGGTAATTTCTATATCGGTATGGCTGAACGCGGTGATGGAGATACACCCACAACAGCCGATTTCGGACATATTATTCCGGTTACGATGTGGCAACAAACAGACGCTGAAGATGGAGGAGGCACATCAAGTGGTACTGTCTCAATCTTTGCTGAAGTGGGAGAAGAAGATATAAATGGTGATGGAGAACTTAATGACTATGCTTATATTTATTTGTACTCTCCATCGGGTTCTCGTTTTGCAAAATATCGTTTGACTCCATCAAATGCATTCCCTCCAACACAGGTAACACTTAATGTTGCACCTATATATGCCGAAGATTATGTTGCAGGCACTCTCAACCCGGGAGGAGATATTGAACGATTTGATGCTACAGCTTCATGGCTTCAAGTTACCGATTACGGAACGACAGAGGGTGGCAATGTATTCTATAATATCCAGAGCTACACATTGCAACTTGTCGATGCAGAAGGAACCCCAATCAGCGAAAAGGACGAAAGCGGAAATCTACTATTCCCTGCTATTGAGTTTGATGTGGATAATAATGGCGAGCCTACAACAGTCTATACTGTAACATTTAATGCTAATGGCGTCAAAACAAAAACATCGGTATCAACAGAGTCAGAGTTTTACAAAAATCTCACATGGCGAAAAGTTGAACGCACCGACGAAAATGGCAACGCTGAAACAGATACTGATGGCAACGTGATACAAGATATCGAGTATTCTTATGTCTATAAAGATGTCAAGAAGGGATTTGACTACACTGCATTAGTTACTGTAAACTATGTGGGTGTGGACGAGTCAAACACCGGTGCACAACAAAGTTCACCCAAAACCGAATGGGAGGCAGCTGATACCTATCAACCTGAAGAAGCCACAGGTACAGTATTGGTTGATATCAAGAAAAACAATTGGAGCGACTGGGATGTCGACTACTATGGCAATCCAGCCAAAGAAGAAAATGACCCTGATGATGCATACTTTGACAAATATCGCGTGTGCTTGAAATTGGCTAATCCTATATTCAAAGACGAAAATGGAAATGCGACAACTGTATATCCAAGATCTTACTACACAATAGGTATCGACAAAAACAAAGATGGCATAGTTGACCAAGAGATAACAGAATTCAAACTATTCATAGGCATAGGTAACGAAATCAGCACAAAAGAGTTTAAGACAATGTCAACAACTGTTGCCGATGCCGATGGATATATTGATATAACCGACGGACAAATCCCCGGCGACTACGATTTCGACCAAAGCACAAGTGGTAAGCCTCATGTATATTGGGATATGCTCGACTATACTGCTCCTGCTTCTTATGATGATGGCGTCACCTATACTGATACTGACAATCCATCAACATGGAACTATATCGTTACAACAACCTACGCTGCAGGGAATACTCGCATCAGCGAAGCGGTAACATCACCAATGGCGGCTGATAATGGTGGTATAACTACAGGCGTAGAGGTGATAAGCACACAAGCAGTATTGAATGTTTATCCTATCCCTGCGACAATCTCTGTAACAATCAAGAGCAGCGAAGCGATAGAAGCTGTAGAGATTTACTCTACATCGGGCTTGTTGGTTAAGACAGTTGAAGGAAATGCCGACCATGTGATGACAGTTGATGTCAGCGACCTTGCATCGGGCTATTACTTCATGCGTGTCAACAACCTTGCACCGGTGAGAATAATTAAGAACTAAAACACAGAAAATAGATTATTTGATATTGTATTAATGTGGAAGCCGTTGCGCGTGATGCGTAGCGGCTTTTTTATTCGCTTGAAATTTGCGGTAAATCGGGGGAAATGTTATTTTTGTATTGATAATTAAGAGTTTAGCATCGTGGATAACTATAATAGCGACATATCTCAAATTCATGATGATGGTAATGCGTTTGCTTCGCAACGTTATACCGATATTAAGCCCTTGTATGAATCTTCGGCAGGATTATTTGACCTGTATAGATCTAATCGCATGGGAAAATGGGTTGTGTTGAAATCCTTGAAACCTGAGTATCGTAACGACCCATTTTATGAAGCAATTTTACAGAAGGAGTTTCAAATGGGATATGGGCTTAGACATAAGGGAATTGTAGAGACAATAGACTTTATCATGTTACCACAATTGGGGCATGCAATAGTTCTGGAATATATTGATGGTGTTACGTTGCGTGATTATTTAAATGAAACTGCGATGATGTCAAGAGCGGATATTGAGCATATTGTGAGGTCGATATGTGAAGCCGTAGGATATCTTCATGCACACAAAATAATCCATCGAGATCTTAAACCCGAAAATATAATGGTTGAGAGGGCGACACACGCAGTAAAAATCATAGATCTTGGTTGTGCCGATGCCTCGGATTATAATATATTGAAGGGACCTGCCGGAACTCGACACTATGCTGCTCCGGAGCAATTGGTGCAAGGGGCGGTTGTGGATGTGCGCACAGATATTTATGCCGTAGGAAAAATAATTGAATATATCATTGGAAAAACAGGTGAGTCATGGCGAAAGATATCTAATATCGTGCAAAAATGTTGTGCGACAAATCCCGATGACAGATATCGCTCAATGCAAGAGTTGCGCGACGCGCTTGGCAGAACTGATAACAGATTAATGTTCATCATGCTTGCAGTCATACTTGTTGTGGCAACGGTGGTAGCTGTAATGATGTTTCGAGTGCCGAAGATTGCCGAAAGTGTAGTTGTTGAGAATGATTCTGTTCAAGTCATAAATGATAAAATTGATGCAGATACCGAGCAAAAAGCAGAGCGAAATCATGCTGTTATCGCAGATAGTCTTTATGATTCATTTGCTAAGGAGATTAGGACAGATGGGTTGGCACAAATAAAGTACATTTATCATAAATTTGAGATAGCGGAGATACGCAACCCAAGCGATTTTATTGAAC
>CAZCEB010000223.1:0-3326 GCA_964497305.1 uncultured Muribaculaceae bacterium
GCGTCAAAAAATGATATTCAGATTACAGCAAGAAAATAACACTCCCGAAGAATAAGAATTTATTCACATGAAATTAATCATCTAAAAATCTATTATTTTTTCATTGGGTTAATCACAATAATAGAAAAATTTGTGCGAAAGGGGGCAAATCACTAACTTTGTGAACAAACATTTACCCAATGGACAATTATTTAGTATCTGCGCGAAAATACCGCCCTTCGACTTTTAAATCGGTCGTTGGGCAAAAAGCGTTGACTGCCACACTAAAAAACTCGATTGCTACCGACAGGCTTGCTCATGCCTATCTGTTTTGTGGCTCTCGCGGTGTTGGCAAAACGTCATGTGCGCGCATCTTTGCAAAAACAATCAACTGCGAACATCGCACTGCCGACGGGGATGCTTGCAACGAATGTGATTCATGTCGTGCTTTCAATGAAGGTCGTTCGCTCAACATTGTGGAGCTTGACGCTGCTTCAAACAACAGCGTCGACGATATTCGCCAACTCGTTGATCAAGTACTCGTTCCACCCACAACAGGACGATTCAGGGTGTTTATCGTCGACGAAGTCCACATGCTCTCAACTCAAGCGTTCAATGCGTTCCTCAAGACTCTTGAAGAGCCACCGGCTTATGTCGTTTTCATTTTAGCAACAACAGAAAAGCATAAAATCATCCCTACTATATTGTCTCGATGCCAGATATATGATTTCAACCGCATCACAATCCAAGACATGGTTGACCACCTCAGCTATGTGGCTTCACAAGAGGGGATTACTGCCGAACCTGCCGCTCTCAATGTTATAGCTCGCAAAGCCGATGGTGCGATGCGCGATGCGTTGTCAATATTTGATCAAGTTGCAGCATCTTCGATGGGTAATATTACCTACCATTCTACCATTGAGAACTTAAATGTTCTTGACTATGAATATTATGGAAGGCTCATTGAAGCATTCTTATCTCAGAATGTTCCCGATGCATTACTCATCTACAAGGAGATTCGCGAACGAGGCTTTGATTCCCATTTTTTCATCACCGGTCTTGCTGCTCATTTCCGAGATTTAATGGTGGCACGCGAGCCATCTACCTTGTGCCTTCTCGAAGCGAGTGATGATGCTCGCAAAATGATGGCTGAGCAAGCACAAAAATGCTCTCCACAATTCATATACAAGGCAATGGACCTGTGCAACGATGCCGATTTAAATTATCGTACAGCATCAAACAAGCAATTCCTCATAGAGCTGACGCTCATTAAATTGTGCCAACAGCTCAGCCCCTCCCCCACTAATGGTGGCAACGGAGAGGGGCAGTTAAAGAAGATCGAGCCATCGGCTCCATCTTCTCATGCCACTATGCCTAAACCGGTTGCGACACCCAGGACACCACAACCGGAGACTCACGCTCCAACTCCCGGAATCACAACAACGCATCAGCCAATACCGGCAGCTCCTGCGCCCAAAGTCGCACATCGGCAAATGGGGATGACTCCTATAATTTCTATCAAAAAGGGCATACCTAAGGATTCTGATGAGAATATTGATTCACACACACCATTTAATAAGCCTAAACGTAATACACAATATAGCTCTGAAGCGCTTGACAGCGCTTGGGAAACATATATACATGCCCATCCCACCGCTCACATCTTGGTCAACACAATGCGTGCATCACGTCCGCAAAAAATCGAGGGGGACAACTATGCCATAACTGTAGAAAATCCCAGCCAACAAGAGCTTATGACGCAGGCAATGCCTAATATCCTGTCATATCTTCACAACACTCTTTCCAACGACTTCATCTCCATCTCGATTTACATAAACGAAGGTGAAGCAGCTCCTCACACTTGGAACGAGAGAGAAGTGTTTGCCCACATTATCGAGACAACGCCCTATCTAAAAACTATAGTAGAAGATTTAAAACTAACTTTATCATAATTGCATGAATCCAACTTTTAATAAATACCTAAAAGGTAGCATTAAATGGTGTCGACGCTATATCTCGTTAACTCTTATTGCAATATTGGCATTTGTAATATTTGTACTATTTTTCAACGAAAACTCAATAATGCAAGGTTTTGAATACAACGAAAAGATAGACGAATTAAAAGCAAAAATCCAAGAGAACACCGACACACTCAACTATTACAACAATATGCTTCAACGTCTCAACAATGATCCTGAAACAATGGAAAAGATTGTTCGTGAGCACTACCACATGCAACACACCAACGAAGATGTATATGTTTTTGAATAATTCACCTCAAAGAATATGAAAAATAAGACTACAAATAATTCCAATACAACATCAACAAAACAGCCATCGGCTTTTATTCTATGGATGATTACTATCTCCATGCTATTAATCGTAACAGGCACATTATTACCTCTATTTAACACAGGAGGCTACTTGTTCAAGTACATATATGCTACAGGCGCCATATTTTTACTTATTGGACGCATCCTATCTCCCTATAAAGGCAATGAACTAAGAGTCAAGCGACTTTATCGCATTGAGACATGGAGTGCCATATTTTTCTGCGTAGCAGTATTTTTCATGTTCTATGAAGGAGCAGGACGCACCGATTGGCTCGCATTTACACTTGCAGGAGGCATCATTCAAATATACACATCAATAATGATTCCTCGCGCAATATCTAAAGCCGAGAAAAAGCAAAAAGGTGAAAATGAGTTAAATAAACCCTAATTATCGCCTTTTATAGTTGGCAAAAGATAAAATACATCACCATTTAACAAGTTTATTTGATAGGATTTCGTAATTTTGTCCCCGAAATGGGATATAATCTCACAATAGACCAAGGCAATAGCGCCGCAAAGATTGTTATATGGCATAACGACACATATATTGCCGATAGTTTCTACAAAGAACTAAGTGTTCAGGATGTGGAAAAAATCATCACGCAATATAATGTATCGGCAGCAATATATAGTTCGGTAGGTGTCGCAGGAAAAGAGATCACAACTGCTTTGCGACAAGCATGTGATAAAGTAATTGAGCTCACTCATGAGACCCCGATGCCCATAGTTCTCAACTATGACACTCCCGAAACATTAGGGCGAGATCGCATTGCTGCAGCAGTCGGAGCCAACGACTTGTTCCCGGGAAAAAATGTACTGATTGTGGACATGGGAACAGCAGTTACCTACGACATATTGTCAGATGACGCCCATTTTAATGGAGGAAACATTGCCCCGGGATTAAAAATGCGACTTGACGCATTGCATCAATTAACGGCAAGACTCCCTCTGATAAAACCCGAAGGAGAATGTCCTATATGGGGAAAAAATACTGAAACCGCAATACGTGCCGGA
>CAZCEB010000224.1:0-3314 GCA_964497305.1 uncultured Muribaculaceae bacterium
GGACCATATTTCAAAGAAGGTTTTAAACCTACAAATATCTGCATCATGCGCGAGTTTGATCGCGTAGCGCCTAAAGGTACCGGGCGATGGAAAGTGGGTGGCAACTATGCCGCAAGCCTTGAAGCCGGAGAAAAAGCCCACGAAATGGGATACTCGGCTGTGTTATACCTTGATCCAAAAGAGAAGAAATATCTTGATGAATGTGGTCCTGCTAATTTCTTTGCTATCAAAGATAGCAAATATATCACACCTGCATCAGAATCAATCCTACCATCAATCACCAATATGAGTTTGCAACAATTGGCACAAGATTTAGGCATTGAGGTTGAACGTCGTCAAATTCCACTTGAAGAACTTGAAACAATACAAGAGGCTGCAGCTTGCGGAACTGCAGCAGTAGCGTCTCCTATTGCTGAAATACATGACATTGATACCGGCAAAAAATACATCGTTTCAAAAGATGGCAACCCCGGTCCTGTTACAACAGCACTATACAACAAGTTGCGCGCTATACAACTTGGAGAGGAGGAGGACATCCACAATTGGAATACAATAGTAGAATAAGATAACATAAAGCTCCTCAATGAGGAGCTTTATGTTATTATAAATGACAACTTCCTAAAACGCCAAAGGTGTTTCACTATAGTAACCCTGAGATGTAGCGAAGCAAAATCTTAGGGATTAAAGGGTCTCATCTTACGATGTACCTCGAAGAGGTTACATATATATACCAATATCATGAGTTATATTCAAGCACTATACCATGTTGTAATATGCACAAAGCATCGAGACATGACCATTAACAACTCAAACAAAGTTCAACTATATAAATACATTTGGGGAGTAATAAACAACTATAATTGCAAACTCATAAAAATGAATGGCATCCCAAATCACATTCATTTACTGATTGAGCTAAAATCAACAATTGCAATCACTGATTTGGTCCGAGATATTAAACGAGCATCAAGCATCTACGCCAAACAATCCAATTTATTCCCTTTATTTATTAGTTGGAGTGCTGAGTATGCTGCATTTTCTGTGTCATATAGTATGAGAGAATTTGTGGCTCATCATATACGCCCTATGATTTAGTTCGCAAAGCTCACTACATCATAGGGTTACAATAGCTAAACGCTTTCAGCGTTTTATCTTCAATTAATTAAGACTAAACGTGGCATAACTAAACAGATATCTTTTACATTTATATATTTAATATGGTCGATTTTCAAGCAATTATAGATAAATATTATCCGCAGGGAACTCCCGGCAGAGAAATTTATATGCACCATGCTCAACAAGTCGCCGACAAAGCTATAAAAACCGCGTTGGAGTGCCGATTAAACATCAATCTTGAAGATGTTAAGGCTGCCGCCATGCTCCACGATATAGGGATATGCTTCACCGATGCGCCTGATATCGAGTGTCATGGCATAGAGCCATACATCAAACATGGGGTAATCGGTGCTGAAATTCTACGCAAAGAGGGTTTACCTGAAATATATGCTCGCGTTGCAGAAAGGCACACCGGTGCAGGAATTACTATTGATGATATTGACACACAAAACCTACCATTACCACGACAAGACTATTGTCCGGAATCACTTCTTGAACGGCTTGTATGCTATGCCGACAAATTTTTCTCTAAAAGTGGAACAATGCAAGAAAAATCCATTGAAAGTATCCGTCGCTCTATGGAACGCCACTCCCCCGCCACTCTTGAACGGTGGTTGTCGCTTGAAAAAGAATTTTGCATGAAATAGCCTCTTGTCTAATACCAAGTTATACCATTGGAATAAGACGAGCGTTTGTCATATTTGAGGTCAGACAATAATGACGATTTAACGTAAATGTGGAAATTATAGGATTTGTAAGGTCCTACAGGAATAAAACTTGCTCGCATAGTGAAGCAGTGCATATCACGAGATATGTTACAATTCATATATGCGATTTTGTGGGTATCAAAATTATAACTTGCATTAAACCCGAAATTCCAATTCTTTGTTGGGCGTATATTTCCCGAAAAACTTAAATTCTGAGTTATTTTTCCTTTATACTCAAGTTTTTCCTTATCAAAGTCTCCATATCCATAGTTAACCGAGTAGTTAACAGACAGATTCCAGGGCACACTCCATTTTGCATATCCATCAGCCCCCATTTCAACACCTTCATCTTCATTATCCTGATGAGAATGTCCTTGACTGCTTTGTCCGGAATCATCCCACGCATCTTCATTCAAATCGCTTTGTGAATTATTTGTCCCCTTATCATCTTTTGACTTACGTTTAAACGTGTCATTATTAAATGTATAGGAAAACGAGGTTCCTGTACTTGCCAATCGAGCCAACCCCTTACCAGCCTGCAAACGCGTTCTATCAACCCTAACAGGGTTACCACTCTCATTTAACTGATAAGTATACACATCCCACACAGCCGATACATTGAGATTGAAATTCTTGACAAGACGCAACATCAATGAAGTATTAATGTTACTCCATCGGAGTGAATCGGCAGCAAAATTATAGCTTTGAGAAACCGTAAAATTCTCAATCAATGAAATCTTCTTTTCCCCTATACTATCATTATCGCTCTTGACCTTCATCTCTACATTGTTGGCAAGAGACACCGATACCATTCCTGTTTTACCCTGTCCAGGTACACCATAGAGACTGTTGGGAAATAATGAATATTTCTTCGTAACCTGTTCTCCTCGAGAATTGGTGTATTGATAAGTATCATAATAGCCAAAGAAACTCGACGAGAAATCGGGCGATGCACTAAAAGAAACCGTAGGTGTCAACACGTGGCGTATCATCTTAACCTTATCACCTAAGAATTTCATCGGTTGGAAAAATCCATAGATTTTTGTATCAAGCGACATTGAGGCATTGAAATCCCACACGTTATAAAAATTATAGCTTGTGTCACACACCTCAGCGGCAGCATTAGGGTCCCATTGACGACGCACTTTATTGGTATACATGCGATCGGTGAAACTGAATTGCGGGGTCAAATTCAGATACTTAAACAAATTGAATGTAGCCGAAACCGGGATTGTGTGCTTCATCCCATTGCGCCAATCTTTAATCAGACTTTTTTTAAAAAACTCATCTTGCTTAGCTGTTAATGAGTTTTGAAATTGTCCCGAATATGATAATTTGATTTTCTCATACCATTTTTCATCTCCTACTGCACGCTTACGCTTAAATGGATAGGTTTGCGACATTGTTAGCGTGAAATTTGGGAATGATACCGATAAAGTAGAGTCTTGTGTTCGTTGAGAGATATTTGCAGTAGTAGATAGAGACCATTTT
>CAZCEB010000225.1:0-3279 GCA_964497305.1 uncultured Muribaculaceae bacterium
AGACCTACTTTGATTTCGACCAAAAAATTCAAGCAACAATCGGAGCAACCGTTGGTGATAAATTAAAATTTAACATGACCTATAACACCGACGCAACATTTGATTTTGATTCTAAAAACCTCAAACTGCAATACGAAGGGAAGGAAGATGATATAATCAAGAGTATAGAAGCCGGGAACGTTAGCATGACAACAGGCTCATCTCTCATTCGTGGTAGCACTGCCCTATTTGGGATTAAAACCAAATTACAATTTGGTAAATTGACGGCTACAGCTCTCGTTTCTCAACAAAACTCCGAATCTAAAACTGTTAACACCAAAGGTGGCGTACAAACTACTGATTTTTCTATAAATTGCGATAATTATGACCAAAATCGGCACTATTTTTTATCACATTTCTTTAGAGACAACTATGACCAATTTGCGTCAAAACTCCCATACGTATCATCAGGAGTTAATATTACACGCATTGAGGTGTGGGTTACGAATAAAAGCAACAATTTCAATCAATCACGTAACATTGTCGCCTTCATGGACTTAGGAGAAAACCGAGTCTTGGCAAATTCATATTGGCAACCAAATCTTTCATACAACAACCCATCTAACTCATCAAATAATCTAATGAGTGTCATTAAGGATCAATATCCTGATGCTCGTAATATCAACACAGTTACACAAGCTCTTGAGCCACTATCGGCATACGGAATAGATGGAGGAAAAGATTTTGAAAAAGTTGAAAGTGCACGATTATTATCCTCATCAGAATACACACTCAATGCAACTCTTGGTTACATCTCAATCAAAACAGCACTTAATGCTGATGAAGTGCTTGGTGTTGCATATGAATACACCTACAAAGGGCAAGTTTACCAAGTTGGAGAATTTTCAGGAGACATCACTACTACAGATAACTCTCTATATGTAAAGATGTTGAAAAGCACAACAGTTGCCCCGAGATTGCCAATGTGGGACTTGATGATGAAAAATGTTTACTCTCTTGGTGCATACCAAATCCAAAAGAGTAATTTCAGAATGAACATCAAATACCTTAGCGATACAACAGGAACTGAAATAAATTATCTCCCTATTCCAGGGCTAAATAATATTTCTCTTCTTCAAGTAATGAATCTTGACCGTTTAGATTCTAATGAACAATCAAATGCAGATGGTTTTTTTGATTATATTGAAGGATATACCGTATTATCATCTAATGGTAAAATCATATTTCCTGTAGTAGAACCATTTGGGTCTCATCTTGCAAGCAAAATCAATAATCCAGAGATTGCAAAACAATATGTTTATCAAGAATTGTATGATTCAACACTCGTTGTCGCTCGACAATTTGCCGATAAAAATAAATTTATTCTCACCGGTGAATACCAAGCATCATCAGGTTCACAAATTAGACTTAATGCAATAAACGTTCCTCGAGGATCGGTAGTTGTAACAGCCGGTGGTGTACAACTTATTGAAAATAGTGATTATACTGTTGACTATTCAATGGGCATAGTAACTATCACCAATCAAAGTATTATAGATTCAGGACAAAGTATTAGTGTTTCTCTTGAAAATCAGTCTATGTTTAGTACACAGAGAAAGACATTATTAGGACTTGATCTTCAATATGCATTTAATAAAGATTTCAATATAGGAGCTACAATATTACATTTCTCGGAAAAAGCATTAACTGAAAAGGTTAATATAGGTGATGAGGTAATCAACAACTCTATGTGGGGATTGAATTTGTCTTATAATACCGAATTCATGTGGTTAACCAATATATTGAACAAAATTCCCACAGTTAATGCCACCCAACCATCTCGATTAAGTTTGACTGCAGAATATGCTCAATTAGTTCCAAATCAACAAAAATCGGGTTCTTCACAAGGAAGTTCCTATGTTGATGATTTTGAATCATCACAAACAGGCATAGACTTGCGTTCTCCCTATTCATGGTTTTTAGCACCTACACCCTATGAGCCTGGAGCCAATGCAATGTTCCCCGAAGCAACACTATCCAATAATGTTGATTATGGGAAAAATCGTGCATTACTTGCATGGTACTACATTGACCGCATGTTTACCCAAAAGAATTCAAGCCTTGCTCCTGGATATATCAAAAGCGACTTAAAACAATTATCTAATCCATATGTACGCGAAGTTACGTCTCGAGAGATATTCCCCGGCAGAGAACTAAGTTATGGTGAATCTTCTACAATTCAAACTCTTAACTTATCATTCTATCCTGAAGAACGTGGACCATATAACCTTGATGCAACAAATATTGATGATCAAGGGAAATTATTAAATCCCGAAAAACGTTGGGGTGGTATCATGCGTAAAATGGATAATACTAACTTTGAGCAATCAAATATTGAGTATGTTCAATTTTGGTTGATGAACCCATTTCTTGATGAAGAAGTTACAAATCATGAAGGTGGAGATTAGTACATTAATTTTGGAGAAATGAGCGAAGACATACTCAAAGATGGTCTAAAATCATATGAAAATGGTCTGCCAATTGATGGTAACGAACAATTCATAAAAACTACATCTTGGGGTAAAGTTTCAAGCCAAAATTCTTTGACTTACGCATTTGATAATAATGCCGGCTCACGCAAGAAACAGGACGTCGGATTTGACGGATTGGTTAATGACGATGAATTTAGTTTTGATACATATAAAAACTATCTTGATCAATTGCGTCTTAAACTTCCAATGACAACCATAGAAGCAATGCAAGCTGATCAATTTTCGCCATTTAATGACCCTGCCGGAGATAATTACCATTTCTTCCGCGGATATGACTATGACGAACAACGATTATCTATTCTTGAACGATATAAACACTATAATGGTGTTGAAGGCAACTCTTTATCTCCAGAGGATACTAATGAACCATTATATCAATCTTCTCGTAGCGTACCCGATGTTGAAGATATTAACCAAGACAACACATTAAATGAATATGAACGATATTTCCAATATCGCATTTCTATTCGTCCAGAAGATTTTGTGGTTGGTAAGAACTTTATTACCGACAAACAAGTCTCACTCGTTAGAACTCGTGATGGCAAAGATACAGAAGTAGAATGGTATCAATTTAAAATACCTTTGAATGAATATGAAAAAATCGTCGGCTCTATAAATGATTTTTCGACTATTCGATTTGCTCGTATATTCATGACAGGTTTTAAACAAGTAACTCACTTGAGATTTGCTACACTTGAACTTGTTAGAGGAGAGTGGCGCACATATGATTTTAATCTTAATAATCGTG
>CAZCEB010000226.1:0-3257 GCA_964497305.1 uncultured Muribaculaceae bacterium
GGGTCGCCAATCATACCTGTAGCACCTCCAACAAGCGCAATGGGCTTATGCCCTGCGCGTTGAAAATGTTTAAGCATCATCACACCCACCAAGTGTCCTATGTGTAGAGAATCGGCTGTAGGGTCAATACCCAAATAAGCCGTAGTCATTTCTTTCTTTAATTGTTCTTCTGTGCCGGGCATCACTGTGTGTATCATGCCACGCCATGTAAGTTCTTCTATAAAGTTCATCTTTTTCAGATTATTAATTAAATGTTCCTGCAAAATAGCATCGTGCCAAATAAGCTGATGGCTCATAATAAGCACTACTGTTATAATTATCTATTGTATCACAAATTTCATTATTATATACTCGCAATATCGCATCGGCATAATCTTCTCCTGATTGCATTGTATCTTTTATCAAACGCATATAAACTTTTCCCATCTCCAAAACCGAAGGAACAACATCACACAATTCAGGATTCACATTTGTTACATCAAAATTACCTTTTTTCAACTGATAATCTTCTTCCCAACTTTTCACTATCCTAAGAGGGTTATCACTATGTAACACATTTGCCAATGACAATATTTTGTTCAATTCATCATGCCCCATTGCATTCACCACATATCTATTAGGCTGCTTCAAACTGCGCGCGACACGTTCAATCATGCTACAAACAAAATACAAATCATCATTTGTAATTTCTTCGTCGGGGAAAAACAGGTTACTCATCATAGGCTGTAGCTACGCTCAAAAGATATTGTTTTCAATGCCTCATCAGTACAAAATACAATTTGGTGTGTGGGCATCTTAAATTTTACCAACACCCAAAACGCCTCGCGAGATATTCTTCCGCTGACAAAATCCTCTACATAATCCCATATTTGGTCATCTGCCATCGGACCCTCCACAATGTCATAATCATGTAATTCACCACGACGGCAAGCAACGACAAAATCCAACCATTCCTCTGTCATGCGTTCAAATGACAATGTTTTTAAACCGGCATTGGAATTATAACAATATATCGATACAATGTGCTCCGGACGTCTTGTCAATGCCCATCGCTGAGCCTGACGTTCAAATACAGTACAATAAAAGCCATAACCGAAATCCTTATAAAATCCGGTTATCTGTATTTGAGGCTTGACAACAGCCACATTACTACCATGATATATCGTTGTAGGCATCATTATATTTTATGCGAGTTTAGCAAGAGCAGCAGCTATGCGCTTCATTGCCTCTTTAATATTGTCATCACTTGTTGCGTAAGACAAACGGATGTATCCCGGCAAGCAGAATGCCTCTCCATCGACTGTAGCGACATGTCCTTCTTCGAGCAGATACATTGCAAGGTCAGCAGCATTGTTGATTGTTTTATCGCCATACTTTTTGCCAAAATAACTTGACACCTCAGGGAATAAATAAAAAGCTCCTTGAGGCTCATTAACCTTAATACCCGGTATTTCGCGCGCAAGAGAAACGACAAGATCACGACGGCGTTGGAACGCTACACGCATTTCCTCTACACATGCCTGCGACCCTGTGTAAGCCGCTTCAGCTGCTTTTTGAGCAATTGAAGAAGCTCCCGATGTATATTGACTTTGCAACTTGTTTGTCGCTTTTGCGACCCACAATGGAGCTGCGATAAAACCAATGCGCCATCCTGTCATGGCATAAGCCTTTGAAACTCCATTGACAATGATTGTACGATCGGCAATTTCCGGGAACGACGCAAGAGACGTAAATGAGCCGGTAAAATTGATATGCTCATAAATTTCATCAGAAAGAACAAGTATATCGGGATATTTAGCCAATACATCTACAAGTCCTTGCAATTCCTCCTTAGTGTACACACTACCGGTAGGATTAGATGGAGAGCAAATCAATACCATGCGAGTTTTGGGCGTGATAGCATCCTCAAGTTGTTGTGGTGTTACCTTAAAATCTTGCTCAATAGAAGCCGGCACAAGCACATTTTCGCCCTCGGCAAGCTTCACCATCTCCACATAGCTCACCCATGCCGGAGTGGGGATAATCACTTCATCACCCGGGTTAATAACACTCAATATAACATTACACAAAGATTGCTTTGCACCACCCGACACAACAATTTGTTCAGGGGTGTAATCAAGTCCATTCTCATTTTTGAGCTTTGCGACAATGGCTTTGCGAAGCGACATGTAACCCGGAACAGCCGTATAGAATGTATAATTTTCATCTATCGCTTGTTTAGCGGCTTGCTTTATATGGTCAGGTGTATTGAAATCAGGTTCACCCACCGATAGATTAATTACATCAATTCCTTGAGCCTTAAGCTCATTGCTTTTTTGAGACATCGCAAGAGTTTGCGATGGAGAAAGCGACTGTACACGATCAGAAATGTGAGTTGCCATATTTTATGATATATTATTTATTAGGCTATAATATTGTCAAATTAATTATTTTACAAAGATAGTGCAAGCTGACAGCAAAACCAAATTTAAATTCACCTAAATAAAATAGAAAAAAGGGAGAGAGCAAAAAGGAAAAATGAAAAAGAGAAAGTCGAAAAAAAGAAAGAGGAAAAAAGTAAAAGAAAATTGCCTGAAAGGCTAAATTTGAATAGCCCCGTAATCTTTCACGGGGTAAAAGTGAAAATATCTGTTGCGTGGGAAACACGCTATTTGGGTAATATTATTGCAAACTTTTATTTATATAGTAGCGTCTTTCCGACGCTTATTGTCTGTGGCTCGCATCCGGTGGTGGCGCTTCGCTTACCACCGGCTATTAAAATTAAGCCCTCCGGGCAACTGAAACAAATTGAGAGTGGAGATTTTTCCTTTCTCAACTTTCATTTTTCAACTCTCAATTTTGCAATAAAAGAAATGCTCCCCACACTCTTACGAGCGGGGGAGCATTTTTAGGGATAGATTGCTTTAATTAGCGGATAGCAACTTTCTTAGTGTGAGTTACGCCATTAGCGTCAACAACTACCACTACGTAGATACCGTTGAGACCATCGACTTCTACTTCGCTTACATTGTTAACCATGCGTACCATTGCACCACTCATTGAGTAGATACCCACAGCCTTAGCTTCTACACCGTCAACGAACAATGTGTTGCCAACAGTATAAATAGAAGCCTTAACTTCTTCAGGATTAGCAATTGCATCTTCAACGCCTGTAGAATTATCTTCCTTCTTACCATCATAGTAATAGTAAGCAACACCTTGTCCATTTACTGCTACCCACAAATCGAGAGACATTCCGTCGTTGCGGTCAGTCGCTG
>CAZCEB010000227.1:0-3248 GCA_964497305.1 uncultured Muribaculaceae bacterium
TAGCTTGTTGCATTGGAATACTTCCGGCAGAATTGTCTCAATTATTCCTATTGATGACAATGAATGTGTTGTGCGGTAACATAGATGACCATAACAAGAACTTCAGTTTTATGATGACCGATAACGGAGTGTGGCATATTACACCGGTCTATGACTTTACTTTTTCGGTTGATACATCAGCACCCGGATATATTAATCGCCACTGCATGACAATCAACAACAAGAATGTTGATGTTGAGCGTGCCGATTTGTTACAAATCGCAAAACGCTACAATATTAAAGGCGCTGAATCAATCATCAACAGAGCAATAGATGTGGTTTCAAACTACGCTCACTATGCACAATTGACGAATATAGATGAGCATTGGGCAAATAAAATTATAGAAGAAATAAGTTATCGTATTGGCGTATTAAATGGATAGCTTTTTCCTATTGTTCCAGATTTAAAAAGTAGACACATTAATAAAAGCTATATGAAACACAAACCTCCAAATGTTTTTTCATTTGGAGGTTTGTCAGACATTTCGTGATTATGTGAATGATGATGGTGTTATATCAAGAGCCGATGTAGGCATCTTGTGAACTCGATATGTGAAGCTGTAGAATATATTCATTCTCACAAAATAATCCATCATTCATCAGTTGTTAATACTTGTTCAGTTTCGATTTCGTCTTTGTCCTCAAGGCTAAATTCTGTCCAAGTCGCATATATGAAAAAAATACCAAAAATAACCGGTAAAGCAGCTGCTGCAATAGATTTTATTAATCTGCTTTGATCATAAGTATACTCTGACATATTTATAATATCACGAGTTGATATGAAATAGTCAAAAAAACGGAATGTATATTTTCCTGTGATATAAGCAGTCGCACATGTAGCAACAATGAGAGCTGCGCTCGCTATCAATTGACAAATAATTGTTAAGATAAACATAATTAAGATGTTTTAGTTTTGTTCTTTTTATAATATTTAAATCCAAATATCGCAATAATTACGATTAAAATAAGAATACTAATACCTCTAACCTTGGAATCATGGTTTAGAGATAAAATAAAAAAGGATAGCAAATAGCACTTTACGGCTATTTTTAATAGCTTTTTGTCTTTGTCCGGAATTTCGTTTTTCCAAAAACGTGAAAATTTATTGCTCATACTAAATTAAAAAATGGGTTATTAATAGTGTTATTTGTAAATGTTTTGTGGAGTTATTTATTAGTAAATGAGGTTATGTAATTAAAAACTGTGTCGAGGTAATGGTTAGAAACGTTTGGTGCTGATGGGTGTTTCATTCCGATAACCGGAATGCCATTCCATAAACCTTGTATTATAGAGATTTTGTCGGTTAGCTCAACATGTTTAGTGTCGGTAAATCGTGAGCGAAGAGGATTGAATACACTCCCCACAGAGAAACACACTACTATTTTAGGTCGGACAATGTCGCATACGAGTTCTTCGGTATACTCAATACATTTACGCATAACCTCTATATCCATTCCTGCATTTGATTTATTGATATTATCGTTTCCGAAATAGAAAAGATTCATCAACATAAAGTTTTCAGAATTTAAAATATCGCTTTTGCCAATGCGTTGGAATGATTGATGAGGACGAGCCCAATAACGCCATGTCTTGTGAGCATTTTTGAATGTGCCGTTTCCTTCATAGAATCGTTGCCTATTTACTCCTTCGTACTTACCTTCGTGAGCATCGTGTCCGAGGAATAGAATTTTGCACTCACCATTTAAAGATGGTGGCGATTGCATGGCGCTGCTTGAACCGTTGATAGTCGGTCCGACTTTTTCAATGAAAGCGCATATGCGATCAACCCAATTATCATATTTTTCTTTTGTGGTCATGATTGTAAATTAAGTTTTTACAAAGATAGCGGGTTGTAAACTAAAGCACAATGAGGGAGATTATGTCAAATTGTGTCAAACCATGTCAAAACGCATCAAATTGAAAATGTCTTAATTTTGTCAATGCTTTTAGTTATTTTTGTAAAAGAATTGATAAGAAATGGCGCAAGATACATTTAACATAGAGTGTCTGAAAAATGATGTAGAGAAAAAAGTTGGTAGGTCAATAAAATCACCTGTTGACTTTGATTTTCTTTCGCGTTATATTCAGTCGGAAATTAACGAAACACTTAGCACATCGACACTACAGCGATTGTGGAATTATGTAGCGACAAAATCGTTACCAAGGTTATCTACGCTTTCATTGTTATCACGTTTTTTAGGCTATAGTTGCTGGGATAGCTATGTGGCTGATTTGTTGCGCAATAAAGTTACTGAATCAGATTACATAACAACAAAACTCATTAGATCAAGAGATTTGTGTCAAGGGGATGTGTTGCGTGTTGGTTGGAATCCGGGGCGTGAGTGCAAGATAAGATATATGGGCGATTATTATTTTACTGTAATATCATCTGTTCAATCCAAATTGAAAGAAGGAGACACTTTTATGGCGATGTCATTTAGTCTTGGGAATCCGTTGCAGATAACAAATCTTGTGCAGAATGGGGGTACCCCATGTGCCTATACTGCAGGAGCAAAAAACGGATTAACTATTCTTGAAATTTTATCTCCCGACACTACAGCATAGTATCTAAAATAGTTGATATTATTATGGTACAAAAAAAGGATGCTCCGGAAGGAACATCCTTTTTCTATGTTGGGTTGTTGTGCTCGATTAGAGTTGTGGACCTGCAGCAACAAGTGCTTTACCAGCTTCGTTGCCTTCAAATTTCTTGAAGTTTTTGATGAAGCGTTCAGCAAGGTCTTGTGCTTTAACGTTCCAGTCTTCAACGTTAGCGTAAGTGTCGCGAGGATCAAGGATCTTAGGATCTACACCGGGGAGTTCTGTTGGAACTTCAAAGTCGAACAAAGGAATTTTCTTTGTAGGAGCGTTGTTGATTGAGCCGTCGAGGATAGCGTCGATGATACCGCGTGTATCTTTGATAGAGATACGTTTGCCTGTACCGTTCCAACCTGTGTTCACCAAGTATGCTTTAGCGCCGTTGGCTTCCATTTTCTTAACGAGTTCTTCACCGTATTTTGTAGGGTGGAGTGAAAGGAATGCTGCACCGAAGCAAGCTGAGAATGTTGGAGTAGGTTCAGTGATACCGCGTTCTGTTCCTGCCAATTTAGCTGTGAAGCCAGAGAGGAAGTAATATTTAGCCTGCTCGGGAGTCAAGATAGATACGGGAGGAAGCACACCGAATGCGTCGGCTGAAAGGAAGATAACTT
>CAZCEB010000228.1:0-3233 GCA_964497305.1 uncultured Muribaculaceae bacterium
AACCCCAACTCGTTTTTTAATGCGAAATGTGCAATTTTTTAAGGGCGTTTTCCGCCCGTTTTTGACACATTTTAGACTCCTGTTTGAACACCTCATAATACTATTTGAACACCACTCAAACACCTTTAAAACAGCTCCCAAATACCCGGTCATATCTGCCCAATTTGCCCATTAGACCAATCCCACTATAGCAAGCTAATAAACCGCCGAAAAAGCCGTTAAATCAGCTTGATACGCTTAATGAGAACATAGCATTACACCCCCGGGCAAATAGCTTAACGAGCACAAAAAAAGCGACCATTTAGTCGCCTCAATTAAACCAATGTAAACCTCATGTAAAACAAATCGCTTGAACACTTAAACACCTTACCCCCTCCATGTAAACGTCATGTAAACCCACGTAAACGTTTTTGCACAATTCGTTTTTTCTCAAAACCCCCTCAAAATTACATATAACACAAACATACTCAACGTCTTACTCTTCAGAAAATCTAACTAACTTTTTGCACATTTCGTCCCCCCGCCCATAAAAAGTACAACTGAATGGTTACTAACTCAACGGACAAAACCATTTTTCAATGCGATTGAATTAGCATATTTTTCGGTTAGAAATGTCATAGGGATAGACTTAATCCCATGGCATACATCGTCTTTTAACCAAATTAGTAAAGAATATATAAATAGTAATGCTAAAGCAATATGTAATTATTCTATAAAATTTGCGCTTGCTGCTTCAAGGGAAATACAGGGAATATTAAAGAATGTAGTAATCGCACGAGTTCCATGCCAATTATTTATTGATATACTTCGGTTATCGAATGAGATAAAAATAGTTGAGAGCTACTATTATTTTGAAAAAGGTAAGAATGAGATTTATACTTTAAGTTATAATGGCGAACGTTTTTATGTAATGGCACTTACGGGCGCGAGAAACAATTTACCGTCTAAAGATATAATTAAAGAGATGTTGAATTTATTAAAGACAAATCAATTAACAACTAAATAAATTAAACAAATGAAAAAATTTTTATTATCATTATTGATGTTTATAGTGGCTGTACCGCTGTGGGCTCACGACTTTGAGGTCGATGGAATATACTATAACATTACTGATGATACAGCTTTAACGGTAGCTGTTACGTACCGCGGAACCACATCTGATAGTTATTCCGACGAATACACCGGTGCAGTTACAATACCCTCATCGGTAACATATAATGGTACTACCTATTCAGTAACCACGATTGACTACACTGCGTTCCGAAATTGTACTAGCTTGACCGAGGTAACTATTCCCAATTCGGTAACCACGATTGGTGAGCGTACATTCGAGAAATGTAATGGATTGACAGAAGTTACAATCCCCAATTCCGTCACCTCAATTGGTAGCAAAGCGTTCTACTCTTGTGCAGGATTGACTGAGGTAAATTTCAATGCAGAGAATTGTACGTTTGCAGGAGGACATAATACTAACGCATTTAGGGCTTGTTCTAACTTAAAAACACTAAATATAGGAAATCAAGTAAAAACAATTCCCGCTTATGTGTTCTATACTTGTACCGGCTTGACCGAGGTAACTATCCCCAACTCAGTAACATCAATTGGCAATGGCGCATTCCGAAATTGCACCGGCTTGACCGAGGTTAATTTTAATGCTGAAAATTGTTCGTCAATGGGGTCTTCTTCTAGCCTGGTTTTTGAAGATTGTTCAACCTTAAAAACGTTAAATATAGGAAATCAAGTAAAAACAATTCCTGATTATGCGTTCCGAAGTTGCACCGGCTTGACCGAGGTAACTATCCCCAATTCAGTAACCACGATTGGAGGCTGGGCATTCTATGGTTGCACCGGCTTGACTGAGGTAACTATAGGCAACTCGGTAACTTCAATCGGGAAGAGTGCGTTCTATAATTGCATCGGCTTGACTGCGGTAACAATCCCCAATTCAGTAACTACTATTGGTGTGTGTGCGTTCGATGACTGCTCGGGCTTGAATACTATAGTATCACTTAATACTATCCCCCCCACGTGCGCAAGCAACAATTCGTTCTATAATTATTCAAGCACAACTTTATATGTTCCAAAAGATAGTTATGCCAAATATTTTATTGATGAGGTATGGGGACTGTTCTCTATTATCAATAAGATTGAAACAGTCGCTTCGTCAATATCTTTAAGCAAAACATCTTTGACTTTAGACAAAAATATATCAGAATCAATTAATGCCACTATCGTACCAAGCAACACTACTTTGTCTCGTTTGATGTGGACAAGTGATAATCCACAGGTTGCGATAGTTGACCAATCGGGTAAAATAACCGCAATAGGAGCAGGAACTGCAACCATATCAGTTAAAGCGATGGACGGTTCAGATGTTTCGGCATCATGTATAGTAACAGTAATTGGAACTACTGTTACCATTTCGCAAACAGAGGCAATTCTTAATGTTAATGATATCATGACTTTGACTTATATTGTTGGAAATTCGACAAACTCAACTGCAACATGGTCAACAAGCAATGCCGATGTAGCTCCGATAAAAGTCAACAGCGATGGTTCGGTTACTATTGTAGGAATGGCTGACGGCGTGGCGACAATCACCGCTACGGCAAACGATGGCTCGGGAGCATCGGCTTCGTGTGTGGTAACTGTTTTAGACACATCCGGCATAAGTGATATAAACGGTAACAGTGGAATTATCGAAATTGCCCGATATGATATTTATGGGCGATTGCTCACTGAACCAACAAAAGGTATCAATATCGTGAAATATAGTAATGGTGCTTCCCACAAAGAGGTTGTTAGATAACGATAAAATCGAAGTATTATAATACGAAAAAGGAGCCGAAAACTTTAACGGCTCGAGCATGAAAGAGGTTATATTTGAAATTTAAATAACAAACATTAACTAAATAATTAAATTATGAAAAAATTGTTATTAACTTTTTTGATGCTTATAGCGGCAGTGCCGTTGTGGGCATACGACTTTGAGGTTGATGGAGTTTATTACGACATTCAAGGTGATAGTAATCGTGTATGGGTTACGCATGATGGTAGTAGAAATGGTGGATGCTATTCGGGTAGTGTTACTATTCCATATTCTGTTACTTATGAAGGACGCACATATTATGTGGACGCGATTTTTAACGATGCATTTTATAATTGTACAGATTTAGAATATATTAGTGTGGAAGCTCAGCTTACATATATTGGACCCAGAGCATTTTATAATT
>CAZCEB010000229.1:0-3214 GCA_964497305.1 uncultured Muribaculaceae bacterium
CGGCTATAAAGTTACAGGTCCTAATGGAAATTCAATCTTTCTCCCCGCTGCAGGCGGCCGCTTCGGCACTTCGCTCTACTTCCAAGGGAGTTACGGTTACTACTGGAGTGGACCGTTGTACGAGGACTACAGCGACTACGCATGGGACCTCTACTTCAGCCGTGGTGGCCACCGCCTCAACTACGACGGCCGTGTCAACGGTTATCCGGTGCGTCCCGTCAAGGATAAATAGTGATTATATTTAAAAATAAGATAAATGCTCCTCTGTTTTTGTTTTGCAAAAATAGTGGAGTTGTCGTTAAAGCTACAGAGGAAGTATATTTTTTGTAGAAAACCTGTATATAACTATTGTAGTGTGAGTTTTGTGCATTATCCATTAAAATGGGTATCTTTGCATCGTAAAGAGAAAGATGTATGGCAGAGACAAATAATTATAACCGACGCAACAAACCACAGCATCAGCCATTATATGATGCCGGAGGTCGCATGCAACCTCGTGACAAAGACCTTGAAGAAGCAGTGCTTGGTGCTTTGATGCTTGAGAAAGATGCTTACACAACGGTGTGTGATATTCTAAAACCAGAGAGTTTCTATGAGCCTGCAAATCAAAAGATCTATGAAGCGATACAACAATTAGGCGCACAACAGCGACCTATCGATATGCTGACCGTAACCGAACAATTGCGACACAATGATGCACTTGATGAGGTGGGCGGTCCTGTATTTATCTCTGAGTTGACATCAAAGGTGGCATCGGGTGCTCACGTTGAGTATCATGCTCGCATTGTTGCACAGAAATATCTCGCTCGCGAGTTGATTTCGTTTGCATCGCAGATTGAGTCTAAAGCTTTTGACGAAAGTAATGACGTTGATGACTTGTTGCAAGAGGCTGAAGGAAAATTGTTTGAAATATCACAGCGCAATGTAAAGAAAGATGTAACTCAAATAGACCCTGTAATCAGTCAGGCGATACAACAAATAGAGTCGGCAGCCAATCGTACATCCGGATTAAGTGGACTTGAATCGGGTTATCATGATTTGGATAAACTGACGTCGGGATGGCAGCGGTCAGATTTGATTATCATTGCTGCGCGTCCGGCGATGGGAAAAACTGCGTTTGTGTTGTCGATGGCAAAGAATATGGCTATCTCCTATAATATTCCGGTAGCAATATTTTCTCTTGAAATGTCAAATCTTCAACTTGTCAATCGTCTCATCAGTAACACCTGTGAGCTTGAGAGTGAAAAGATCAAGAGTGGGCGATTGACCCAAATGGAGTGGGATCAATTAATGTCGCGCATTAAGCACCTTTATAGCGCTCCTTTATATATCGATGATACCCCTTCTTTATCGGTGTTTGAATTGCGAACAAAAGCACGTCGCCTTGTAAGAGAACACAATGTGCAGTTTATTATTATTGACTACTTGCAGTTGATGAATGCAACGGGAATGAAATTTGGCAGTCGAGAACAAGAGGTGAGTATGATTTCTCGTAACCTCAAGCAACTTGCCAAGGAATTGAATATTCCCATTGTCGCTTTGTCGCAGTTGAATCGTAGTGTGGAGTCGCGCACCGATGGTAAGCGTCCGCAATTGTCTGACTTGCGTGAATCGGGAGCTATCGAACAGGATGCCGATATCGTTTGTTTCATTCACCGTCCGGAATATTATCTCCGTTCTGATACTGATGCCAATGGAAATGACATACGTGGTCTTGCCGAGTTTATAGTGGCAAAACATCGTAGCGGGTCGGTTGATGATATAAAATTGCGGTTTAAAGCCAAATACGCTCGATTTGAAAATTGGGGTGAGGATGCAATGATGACGCAACAGGCTACTGTGGGTTCCAAACTAAATAATCTTGATAGTGAGCTTGGCTCTGTTTCATTATCGGGGGGCAATGCCGATTTTTTGGCATCTACTGATGATTCGCCTACACCATTTTAACAACAATAAAAATTTAGGGCAAATTTGTCATATTTTATAAAACTTTTATTTGGTTGTGTTGTTTCTTTAGTAAACACATAACCAAATATTTTTATGAAAAAGACACTAATTATGATTCTTGTCATGCTGGGATGTATGGCAGCTTCAGCTCAAAAGATTGACAGAAACGAGTCAAAACAAATCCAAGTATTTTTGTCTGAAATATCAGAAGCGGGAACTTCTAATGCTGCTGCGTTAGAAATCTCTAATGCTGCTGATCCTGCGACATGGAAAGGTGTAACGATTGAAAATGGACATGTAACAGCTATTGATTGGAAACGCAAAAAACTTGCAGGAACACTTGATTTGTCGGGCTTTACAGCGTTGACAAAAATAGATATCTCTCATAATAATATCACATCGTTGTCAGTTGCTAATTGTAACTCTCTTGTAGAAATCAACGCATCTCGCAATGCATTAAAAATGATTGACTTTACAGGAACTGCGGCTCTTGAAAAAATTAATGTTTCGGGCAATCGTTTAACTGAGTTGACATTGGCTGATATGTCAAATATTAAGAATTTGAATTGCTCAAATAATTTGTTTGTAGAATTAAACGTGTCAGGAGCATTGAAACTTGAAACATTGAATTGTCAAGACTGCCATCTCACAAATTTGTTAATTGATGGTTGTACATCATTGAAAAACTTATATTGTGGTTATAATAAGTTGACAACATTGAATCTTTTCGGGGTAGAGAATTTGTCGGTATTAAATGTTGATGATAATCAAATTGCAACACTTATATTGTCGGGATTGCCGGCATTAAACACATTGATGTGCAGTGATAATCACATGCAGACACTTGTATTGCGCAATTGTAATGCATTGATGGACCTGATTTGTTCTTATAATGATTTGACGTCATTGAGTGTTGAAGGATGCCCTAATATTTCGTTTGTTGATTGTTCTTACAATGATTTAACTGAGTTAAATCTATCAAATCAGGCATTGTTGCAACGATTAATATGTAATAATAATCAATTGACAACACTTGACGTGTCGTTTGACCAAGCACTCACATTTGTAAATTGTCGCTTCAACTTCATTAATGATTTTCGTGCATTGGCAACACCCAATTTGCGCATGATTGCCTATCGTTGGAATTACTAAAGATATAAGCCATATCTTAATTTAATACAGACATACTGAAAATGAAGGTTCTCGCATCAATGTTTTGCGAGAGCCTTCGTTTTTAATGATAAGACGCTAAATCTATAAAATAATT
>CAZCEB010000230.1:0-3173 GCA_964497305.1 uncultured Muribaculaceae bacterium
GATATGATGTCGTACACATCAACAACCCTATTTTCATCACTCTTAGACCTCATCGCGTACGAAAAATATTCGACAAACTTAAACGAGATAACGGAGCTGTATTTCTTACCGCAATGGGTAACGATAAAGTATTTTTAGATATGTGCATGGATCCAAATGGTCCCTTAAAATACAATGAATGGCTTGTAAATGGCTCCCCGACAAGATTATTACAAGAACAGCCCGAAATACTAAACGGATGGAACAATCCCATCCTCAAAGAGCATTGCAAATATATCTATGACAATATCGATGGCGCAACAACTGTTCTCTACGAGTATGACTTGGCGTGCCGAAAAGTATTACCCGATGATCGTGTTGCATATTGTGGAATTCCTATCAATACCAAGGAGATTATTCCTGCAGAAATTGCCGAAACTCCTCAAAAAGTCAGATTTTTCCTCGGTATAAAGAGCAATCATCGCATACTAAAGGGTACTGATCGTTTTTTTGAAGTAGCCCAAAAACTCACCGTCCAATATCCCGACAAATGCGAATTGAAAACAGTTCAAAATCTCCCCTACGCTACTTTTGTTCAAGAGCTAAAAAATAGCCATGTCCTACTTGATCAACTATATTCCTACACCCCTGCCACAACTGCACTTCTTGGCATGGCACATGGTCTGACTGTGGCGACAGGCGGAGAAGAGGAGTACTACGATTTTATTGGTGAATACGAAAATCGTCCTATCATAAACGCGATACCTGATAACAACGAGCTATATAAATCACTCGAAAACATTGTATTAAATCCAGAGATTATACCCACAAGAGCTAAATCAAATAGAGATTTTGTCATCAAGCACAACGACTCGACTGTTGTAGCAAAAAGATATATTGATTTCTGGGAAAAACAACTTAACCAAAAATAAAGATGACTCTTGACGTATTAATCAGCACACTGGGCATAGATGGCATTAATCGCGTTGCCAATATGAATTTACCCATCATCAAAGATGTTAACTACATCATATCTTGGCAAGCACCAGGCATTGAGAGTCCATCAGAGCAGATCCCAACCCAATTAATACGCAACGACATCTCCATTTATCCTATTAACTCACGAGGAATAAGCATTAATCGTAATAATGCAATAAAACAATCTTCTGCCGATATATGCCTGATTGCCGATGATGATTTAACATATACTACAGAACAATTACAGTCAGTTATTAAGGCATTTATCGAAAATCCCGGCTACAAACTCATCACGTTTAAATATAGTGGAGACGATAATAAACACTACCCCAATACATCTTTTGACCTAACAGAGGATAGGAAAGGATACTATATCTCTGAAATAGAAATTGCTTTCAGGCGAGAAGTCAGTGATGTGGTCCTCTTCAATGAATATTTCGGTCCGGGACTACACCCATTGCAAGCATGCGAAGGAGCAATATTTATTCATCAGGCTCTATCAAAAGGCATAAAATCGATATTCATCCCCATAACAATCACACACCACACAGGTGGAGTATCCACAGGCAACAGGTCCCTCTCGCCAGGTGTTTTAATGGCACAGGGTGCATATATATATATCGTCTATCCATCTACGGCACTGCTTCGGCTTCTGCTTTTTGCATGGCGTTCATCACGTCGTGGTCAAACAAAAATATTTCCCGCAATGCGCTATCTATGGAAAGGCTACATCTACGGGAAACGATATTTCAATCATGATGGCTCGATAAAGCGCGTGCCACCACAAAGCTAATTACATATATTTGCTCAACTTTGCGTCAAGCGCTGTTACATCATCGACACGCTCTACTATTTCACCTTGGCGATTGATGATAAACGTTGTTGGCAGATTTGTTACATTATACTTCATCAAATTAGCAGCATCTGTAACAGGCGAATTATAAACGGTTATCCATGGGAGATTTTTCGCTGCTTGTTTCCATTGAAATTCATCTCCTCCGGCAGCAACTTGATATATCTCCAAACCGTAAGCTTTACGTTTTTCATATATCTCTGCAAGAGTCATATTAAATACTGTAGACTCAGCGACTCCATACATTGTAAAATTCAACACTACGACTTTTCCTTTCAAATCTGAAAGGCTGTGCATTTGACCTTTATTGTCCGATAGTTTGAGATCAATCAATGGAGATTCTTCAATATACACAGTATCATTCCGGGCTACTGATAATGACACATTACGATTAGAAAGATATACCCCTTTCAAATACTCAGTGCGTGGATCGTTTGGACGTTTCTGCGCAAACGCATTAGCAACAGCTCCTATCACTCTTAGGTCAGTTTTGTTTTTAGCATCAAACAATGCCGTTTTACCAACTCTCTTGTTTATGATATAATACGCAACAATATCCGCAGGGTCCTCGAGGAGCAGAGTGCTGATTTCTCGTTTAAGCAACGAATCAGTTGCTATTGCTGCTTCTCCTTTTTGGGCAACAACCTCATTTACCAACCCATCGACTTTCATCATCTTATCGGCTGATGCAGAACCCGACAACACATAATCCCTATCAAATCGATCAACATTACTCTTAACAGAGATTGTTTCAATACTATCTATCGGGAAATAAATCATTTTTCCATCCAAATTGAGTCGATATATATCGGGATATCCTACTGCATCCCGGCTCACAGTAAACGTTCCATCATTACTGACCTCTACCGTATCGACAGGATACCACCAACCATTACCCGATGCTTCAACAAGTATTTGTTTATCGGCAGCACCCTCAATCTCTCCATTGATGGTCCATTGATTATTGTTACAACTTGATAAAACTGTTATAACACATGCTATTGAAACATATTTTTTCATCGTCAAAGGAATTAGAACAACTCAGAATGTGTTTCTTGCATTTCTCCGGCTATTGCCTGAGCGATGCTAACCATCTCATCCGGAGCAACAACAGCTTTCTCCTTAAAGAAATTCATATCACTCTCCTCGTTGATAGGAATCAAATGAATGTGAACATGAGGCACCTCCATACCCATTACAGCCACGCCTATGCGCTGGCAAGGCATTGCCTTTTTCATCGCCACTGCTACACTCTTTGCAAACGATTGCAATGACAAATAGTCCTCATCTTCCAAATCAAAGATATAATCAATCTCCTTTTTGGGAATAACAAGCACATGTCCCGGAGCGACAGGATTAATAT
>CAZCEB010000231.1:0-3155 GCA_964497305.1 uncultured Muribaculaceae bacterium
GGTAATGTATATGAATGGTGTTCAGATTGGTATAACAGTAGCTATTACTCTTCAAGTCCGTCAACCAACCCCACTGGTCCATCTTCTGGCTCTTCATACGTAAAACGTGGTGGTTATTGGTATGTTGATGGTGCGGAATATTGTCGTGTAGCAAATAGAAGTTCAGACAAATCAAATTACCGAGGAGGGGACGTTGGATTTAGACTAGCCCACTCTGCGAAATAGATGAAAGTAGAAAAATGACAATGGAAAAATAAACTATAACACCCAAGATGAAGCGGAAGCTCATCTTGGGTGTTGTTATTGTATTAGGTAGAGCAAATATTATAGTATCTATTTAATTGTCCCTCTGCGCGAACTTTAGAAAGCAATAGGGGGACAATTTTATCTCTCATCGTAGCATTGTGGCAGGAAAAAAGGTATAGAAGAAGGAGAGCGTGTGGAGCACGTGAGAGCGAAGCGATAAAAATAACCGAGTGGTTGAGCAGTAGCGAAACCTCCGGAAAGTAACCACACTCACTTTCAGCGTCTGAAAGACGCGAATCAATCTTACTTCGGGAAATATGGATCATCTGGCGATACTCCCATACTAATTAACCATTGGCGATATTCTTCTGCAAATGATAATTTTTTATGATGTTCCTTTTGGTTGTTTATATATTCTATTACATTCGGAATCTCAGATACGGAGTAGGTAAATGCGCCATAACCTTCACTCCATCCATTCCAATTAGGGAATGCATTATCTTTCCTAATTAAGTAACTTGACTCTTGTTTTAAGCGTTTTACAAAGTCGCTTAATGCCATTTTAGACGTAATATCTACTAATATATGTATATGGTCTGACATCCCCCCTATTCGATATATGAATGCGCCATAGCTTTTCATCAAATTATATAAGATCTGATATAGATTTCGCTCGACTTCTATAGGGATTGTTTGTTGTCGATGTTTTGTGCCGAATACGATATGATAAACAGATTTTGTAAAACTCATAACGCTATTTTTATTACAAAAATAATGATTTTATACTATAATTCTGTTTTTATATGTCGATTTTCGCGTCTTTACAGACGCTTTTTTATTATTGTTCTATTCCGAGGGTTTTGCTTCGCTTAACCCCCGGTTATTCAAGTCGTTTCACTTCCACGTCCTTCGGACGTCAGGCTTGTGGCTTTCTATTCCGGAGACTTCGCTTTGCTCGTCTCTGTTATTGATATCGCTTGTGCTTTCCGACGCTTATTGTTTGTGGCTCGCATCCGGTGGTGGCGCTTCGCTTACCACCGGCTATTCAAATTTAGCCCTTCGGGCAACCAATGACTCCCTTTTTCCTTTTTCAATTTTCCACTTTCCACTCTCAATTTTCAACTTGCTTGTTAGTCGAAGACACCTTCGATGCTTTCCTCAGTGGATTCGGTGTACTCTTTGCCAAAGTCCTCTTTCTCACACAGGTCAATGTGGGATGGGAACTTGAATGTAATATCTTGAGAATAGGGGAGCGATTTATCGGCATACACTTTGCTCATGTATAAACCATAGATGGGTAGCGCCATTGAAGCCCCTTGCCCTTGCGCCATGCTGTTGAAGTGGATGTATCGCTCCTCTCCACCTACCCACACGCCTGATACCAATTGAGGGGTGAATGCCATAAACCACCCATCGGCATTGTCGTTGGTCGTACCGGTCTTGCCACCAGTTTGCGCTGTAATATTGTAGGGTGCACGACGAATGCGGTTACCTGTTCCCCAATCAACAACATTAAGTAGTATTGAAAGAATGCGATAGTAGGCTTTCTCGCTTATAACATCGGTGTATTTAGGCGTGAATTCAGAAATGATGTTTCCATTGGCATCGGCGATTGCAGTAACATAAATGGGGTCAACACGCATGCCGTTGTTGGCAAATGCTGTATAGGCAGTAACCATCTCTTTTACTGATACCTCGCATGGTCCTAAACAGAGGGAGATAACAGGAGTGATGTTTTGATTTGTGATGCCAAAGTTGTGAATGTTGCGCACCAATGTTGCCGGTGATAGCTTTTCCATAATGCGAGCCGAAATCCAGTTGTTGGAATTGGTCAAAGCCCATCGCAAGTCAACCATTTCTCCGACGCGAGCTTTTAAGGCATTGCGTGGCGACCAGGGACGCCCAAGTTCGTCCATTATGGTGGGTTGCTCATTGAGCATTTCATCGCAAGGGGTGAATCCTTCTTCCATGGCATAGGTGTAAAGGAATGGTTTAATGGTAGAGCCTATTTGGCGACGACCGGTAGAAACCATGTCATATTGGAAGAATGAGAAATTGGGTCCGCCAACATAAGCTTTGACATGACCATTGCGTGGGTCCATCGACATGAAGCCTGTGCGAAGGAAATGTTTGTGATAAAGAATAGAGTCAAGAGGACTCATCGTTGTGTCAACAACACCATCATAGCTGAACACCTTCATATCAACAGGTGTGTCAAATGCTTTTTTTATTTCGCTATCGGAATTGCCTGCCTTTTTCATAGCGCGATAACGGTCGCTTTGCTCCATAGCTCTGTTTATCAAAGAGGAAAGTTGAGCCGATGACAATTCGAGCCGATTGGTCGTATATGGCGCACCTGTTACACCTTTTTTCTCTTTGAAAAAATTGGGTTGCAACGTTTTGCTGAAATGAGTTTCTACAGCATCTTCGGCATACTGTTGCATGCGAGAGTCTATGGTGGTGTAAATTTTCAATCCATCGGTATAGATGTCATATTTTGAGCCATCGGGTTTGGGATTCTTCTCAATCCAACCAAATAGAGGATTGGTTTCCCAAGCTATTGAGTCGTCGATGAATTTTTGTTTTTCCCATTCAAAATAGTCATTTATATTAGGCTTTTTGGCACGAAGGATGCGACGTAGCTCTTCGCGGAAATATGGTGCAGGACCTTCTTTGTGATCTACACGATGGAAATCGATTACTAAAGGAAGTTGTTGCAAAGAATCGCGTTCGGCTTTTGTAATCATGTCGGCATTATACATCTGGTCGAGTACCACGTTGCGACGTTCACGTGTGCGCTCGCTACGACGCACAGGATTATAGTAAGAAGGATTTTTTACCATTCCCACAAGCATAGCAGCTTCTTCAATAGTTAAGTCTTTGGGCTCTTTACCAAAATATACATGTGC
>CAZCEB010000232.1:0-3147 GCA_964497305.1 uncultured Muribaculaceae bacterium
CTTATCTTGCTGCTGCAAACTTAGAGCTTATCTTGCTGCTGCAAACTTAGAGCTTATCTTGCTGCTGCAAACTTAGAGCTTTTTTATTGTCTATCCCTCAGCTTTTGGACTAAATCTAAAATGAGCAAATTAAAACAATAATATTCAGAAAATATCTAAGATTAAAAATATTAATATGGATAAAAAATATAAACTATTTATTGAAATTTTATGTATTTCTATGTTTATGATATTTACATCATGTAGTAATGAACAAGACGAAGACCTAAGTGAAACCTTAGAAACCATAGATATTATAGGGACATGGAAAATATGCAACTCTGATACGGACAATTTTAAATTTATAGATTATATGCAATTCCGTACAGATGGTCAATTAATAAGAGTTGATAATGGGAACGTAAGTATATTAAGGTGGGAGCGTATAGGGGATAATATTATAGTTGATGGTTTCAAATATGATATATTGAAATTAACAAAAACAGAATTGCAATTGTCTATTTTGGGGGTTGTAATAAATTGCGTTAGAGTTTCGGATTCTGAGATTGAAAAGTATTTAGATTAATTATGAGTATAAATCATTTATAATATAACTTATTTATCGGAGTTTGTGGCGGTTGAAGTGGCTCGCTGTGTGCCATAGAAACGCCACAAACCCTATTATGCATACTCCTGTCGCTACGGCATAGGCTGTGTGATAGGAGAGATGTTCGGCTATTGAGCCTCCGATGAGAACTCCAATCCCAAGCCCTAAATCCCATGATGTGAGATAGGTAGAATTTGCTGTTCCGCGTCGACTGTTTGGAGCGAGGTCGATAAATACCGTTTGAAATGATGGGCACATAGCTCCATAGCCACACCCTAATACTAATGCCGATGTATAGTACCCATCGGGTGTGCGCCAAAGGACAAACATTGCGTAACCGATTATCGTGATAGCCATTCCCACTCCTATGTTTCGAGTCAACAATCCTTTTTTTATCCATTGAGCCGAAAGCATACGGGCTCCGATAAGCCCGATGGCAAGTATTAGGAAAAACATTCCGCTTCCGCCGTCGATGCTCACTTCATCTTTGCCATATATTGCAACATAGGTGGATAAAATACCATAGGCAAATGAGAAATACATCACCATGAAACTTTCAGGGAAAGCATTGGTGAGAATGAAACGGTCGAGTGAGATGGGCTGTTTTCTTTTGATGATTTCACGTTGCTTGTTTTTTATTGTAGCGTTAAGAATTAGACCAAGTCCCGATGTGATGAGTGCTGTAATAAAGATAATATTGGGATTTACTCCATGGTCATACATATACATTGACAATGAAGGCCCTATTGCCATGGCGAGATTATTGCTAACACCATAATAACCAATGCCTTCAGCTCGACGAGTGGGAGCTAATACATCTATTGCCATAGTGCTATTGGCAACGGTAGCGGCTCCAAATGTAAAACCATGTAACGCTCTGATTATGGCAAATATCAATAAGGTTCCGGCAATGATATACCCGGCAAAGAAGATGAAAAAAGAGAAATAACATATTAGTAGGACCGGTTTTCGAGGGAAGCTGTCAACGATAAATCCTCCAAATGGACGTATAATGAGTGCTGTAACGGTATATCCCGAAAGAATGATGCCTATTAACTGCTTGTCGGCGTCAAATGAGTCGCGCAGATAGAAAGGCAACATGGGTAGTAGCAGGTAGAAAGAGAAGAAGAGCAGGAAATTTGCAATGCATACGGCTATATAGTTCCTGTTCCACAGCACCTCTTTGGGCTGAGAAATCATGTGTGCCATATTACGATATAATTATACTAATTCTCCAATGAGTGTAGCCGATGAGGCTTCCAATACTTTGACATTAACAATGTCGCCTATGCGATGGTTGCCACGAGGGAACACCATGGTTTTGTTTTGCTGTGTGCGTCCCACAAATTGCTCTTTGCTTCGCTTAGAAACGCCTTCAATTAGCACATCAAATGTTTTTCCGATGTCTCGGCGATTAGAGACAAGTGATAGCTCGTTTTGTAACGCAATCATGCGGTTAAGACGCTCGATTTTAATGTCTTCAGCAATGTTGTCGGGTAGGTTTTTAGACGCCATCGTTCCCGGACGTTCAGAATATTTAAACATGAATGCAGCATCAAATCCTACCTCTCGCATCAAAGACAATGTCTCTTGGAAATCCTCTTCGCTTTCGTTATGGAAACCGGTAAACATATCGGTAGAGATACCGCAATCAGGTATTGCTTTTTTGATTGCTGCAATGCGGTCAAGATACCATTCACGAGTGTAGTGGCGATTCATTGCTTTAAGCACAGAGTTGCTACCTGATTGAACAGGTAGATGGATGTGGTTACACACATTTGGATAGCGAGCAATCACCGATATGATTTCATCGCTCATATCTTTGGGGTGAGAGGTTGTGAAGCGCACTCGCATGTCGGGAGCTGCTTCTGCTACCATTGAAAGTAATTGGGCGAAATTGATAACGTTTTTTCCTGCATCAGTATATTTATAGCTATTGACATTTTGCCCTAAAAGTGTTACCTCTTTAAATCCTTTGTTACGCAAATCGGCAAGCTCGTTGAGAATGCTTGCTGCTTCACGACTGCGTTCACGTCCGCGAGTATAAGGAACAATGCAATATGAACAGAAATTATTGCATCCTCGCATGATGCTGATATATCCTGAAACAATGTTTCCTGTGATGCGAGCAGGAATAATATCGCGATAGGTCTCGGTGGTGCTTAATTCCACATTTATAGCCTTTTCTCCGGCTTCAACAGCTGCAAAGAGGTTTGGCAAGTCAAGATAAGAGTCGGGACCTGCCACCAAGTCAACTTCATAGTCGTTGATTAGAGTGTCTTTAACACGTTCAGCCATGCACCCGATAACCCCTACAATCAACTTATGGTTGCGACGTTTGCGTCTCAATGATGCAAGAAAATTCAATCGAGAAATAATTTTTTGCTCGGCATTATCTCTGATCGAACAAGTGTTAAGTAATACGGCATCGGCATCGTCAATAGTTTCAGTAATAGAATATCCTGCCATCTCAAGTACAGATGCAACGACTTCACTATCGGCTACATTCATTTGGCAACCGTAGGTTTCGATAAATAATTTCTTGTCGAAAATTTCGCTAT
>CAZCEB010000233.1:0-3136 GCA_964497305.1 uncultured Muribaculaceae bacterium
TAAATCGGGAAGGAGAATTGATAGAGTTTTCCCATCCGCAAGTTATGGGTATTTTAAATATTACCCCTGACTCTTTCTATGACACATCAAGAGTTACCGAAGAAAAAGCAATTGCCTCTCGCATTGAACAAATCATTAGCGAAGGGGCAAACATTATTGACATAGGAGCTTATTCAAGTCGTCCGGGGGCTGAAATAGTTTCGGTAGATGAAGAATATCGTCGTTTGAAACTTGGCATGAAGATTTTACGCTCTATCAATAGCAACATTCTTGTTTCAGTTGACACTTTTCGTGCCGATATAGCTCGCAAAGCTATTGAGGAATTGGATGCCGACATTATAAACGACATTTCAGGAGGCGATCTCGACGAAAAGATGTTTGAAACAGTAGCACAACTCAATGTACCATATATTATAATGCACATGCGTGGCACTCCCGAGAACATGATGACTATGACTGACTACAATAATATCACTGTTGATGTCATCAAATCTCTTGCAGAAAAAGTTAACCGACTTGCATTATTAGGCGTTAACGATGTTATCGTTGATCCGGGTTTTGGATTTAGCAAAACCATAGGGCAAAACTATGAACTACTGAAAAATCTTGAAATTTTCCATGAATTAGACAAGCCTTTACTTGTGGGTGTTTCGCGAAAATCAATGATATATCGTTCTTTAGACACAACACCTCAAAACGCTCTTAACGGAACAACTGTTTTAAATACAATCGCCCTACTCGCCGGAGCCTCAATCTTGCGCGTTCATGACGTGAAAGAGGCTGTCGAAGCAATAAAACTTATAGAATTAACACAACAATAAAAAATATTTATATGGAACCCTTTGGAATAAAAGATGCTCTCGATATAATACTCGTTGCATTCATGCTTTTTTATCTATATCGCATAATGAAAGAGTCAGGAACAATCAACATATTCTTTGGCGTTCTTGCCTTTATTGCGGTGTGGGTAGTAGCTTCTGAGATACTTGAGATGCGTCTCATCGGTACAATTCTTGACAAATTCATGAGCATAGGATTACTTATACTTGTTATCCTATTTCAAGATCAAATCAAACGCTTTCTTGTTGAGCTTGGCTCTCATCGCCGATGGAGTTTTATAAAAAAGATTTTCAACCGCAAGGGTAATGTATCTATTGAGGACAATCGCCATAAAGTAATGCCCATCGTTTATGCGTGTATGAACATGGCTAAAAGCAAAACTGGAGCATTGATTGTAATCGAACAAAATGTATCACTCGACAATTATGAACGTACAGGTGATGCCATAGATGCATCAATAAATTCACGCCTTATCGAAAATATCTTTTTCAAAAATTCTCCTCTTCATGATGGCGCAATGATTATTGCTAACGACCGCATTAAAGCTGCGGGATGCATACTCCCTGTGAGCCACGACACCAACATTCCTCGCTCACTTGGGTTGAGACATAGATCGGCACTTGGCATTTCGCAAGCCACTGATGCTGTAGCTATCGTCGTTTCGGAAGAGACAGGCACAATTTCACTTGCCAATAAAGGCAAACTCATCTCTCGCCTTTCATCAACCGACCTTGAAGAACGTCTCGCTTCATTATACGATAAATAAATATCAGATAACTATTTTATTTTGTAACTTTGCACTTAAATTAAATTGAAACAACAATTATAATGGCACAAAAACCATCTATTCCGAAGGGTACTCGAGATTTCTCACCTGCCGAAATGGCAAAACGCAACTATATTTTTGACACTATTCGTGATGTATTCCGTTTGTATGGGTTTAAACAAATTGAAACTCCTGCAATGGAAAACCTATCTACCCTCATGGGTAAATATGGCGAAGAGGGGGACAAGCTATTGTTTAAAATTCTCAATTCAGGAGACTTTTTAAGCAAAGCCGATCGTAATTTAATTGATGCAGGAGATTGCGTGCGCTTAACTTCGCAACTTTGTGAAAAAGGACTTCGTTATGACTTGACTGTTCCTTTTGCTCGCTATGTTGTACAACATCGCAATGAATTGCAATTTCCATTCAAGCGTTTCCAAATCCAACCTGTGTGGCGTGCCGACCGACCTCAAAAAGGTCGTTACCGTGAATTTTATCAATGTGATGCAGATATAATAGGCTCTGATTCCCTCATCAACGAGATTGAATTGCTACAACTCATTGATGAAGTGTTTCGTCGCTTGAAAATAAACATCACAATAAAACTCAATAACCGCAAAGTTCTTGCCGGTATAGCAGAACTTATAGGCGCTCCCGAAAAAATTGTTGATATCACAGTTGCAATTGACAAAATTGACAAAATAGGCATTGACAACGTAAACGCAGAATTGCGTGAACGAGGTCTTAGCGAAGATGCGATTGCTACACTCCAACCTATTTTGGCGATAGATGGCTCAATTAATGAACGCATAGACAAATTAGCCGCTGTTCTTGCATCATCTGAAACAGGAATGCTCGGTGTCAAAGAATTGCATGAGGTTATTGACGGAGTAAACACTCTTGGATTGCAAGCAACACTTGACCTTGATGTATCTCTTGCTCGTGGATTGAATTATTACACAGGTACTATTATTGAGGTTAAAGCACAAGATGTGCAAATAGGCAGTATCACAGGAGGTGGTCGTTATGATAATCTCACCGGAGTATTCGGACTACCTGATGTTTCAGGTGTAGGAATATCATTTGGAGCAGATCGCATATACGATGTGCTTAACACTCTTGATCTTTATCCTGCTGAAACAAGTTCGGCTACAACTGTAATGTTTACCAATTTTGGGACAGCCGAAGCTACGGCATCAATGAAAATGATTAAACAACTGCGTGCTGCCGGCATCTCTGCCGAAATATATCCTGAAAATGCAAAAATGAAGAAACAAATGGGATATGCCGACGCTCTTAAAGTTCCATTTGTCGCAATAGTAGGAGAAACGGAACTTGCCGAAAACAAAATGATGTTAAAAGAGATGGCAACAGGCAATCAGCAACTCCTTTCAATAGAAGAAGCTATACAAAAATTAAGCTAAACAATATTATTTGTTTAATGAATTACAAACAGACGGGATTTTCTCGGCTGAGTTAGTATATATATCCCCACTGGGAGAGACACTCTATTTTCGCCTTCTGACAATG
>CAZCEB010000234.1:0-3127 GCA_964497305.1 uncultured Muribaculaceae bacterium
TTTAGCTTGTAATAGCTTCATATTTATTAAAAAAATTTTTTATTCAAACCTAAAATTACACTATATTTCGAACTACAAAGATACAAAATAATAGTGATAACACACTACAATTTTACGTATTTTTGCACAAAACTAATAAAATGTGCTAATAGGAAAGGAGACTTGAAAATCAAGCCTCCTTTCCTATTATATAAATTTACATTTTCTAAAGTTGTTCTTTTACTCCGGCAAGTTCCGGATCAATCATAATGCGACCACAATATTCACATACGATAATTTTCTTGTGCATTTTTATCTCCATTTGCTTTTGTGCCGGAATACGATTAAAGCAACCTCCACAAGCATTACGTTGAATATACACTACCCCTAAACCATTGCGTGCATTTTTACGTATACGCTTAAATGCAGCCAATGTACGAGCATCAATATTAGGCTCCAATGCTTTAGCTTGTTCACGAAGGCGTTCTTCATCTTGACGAGTTTCAGATACGATTTCTTCAAGTTCAGCTTTCTTTTCTTGGAGTATATGATTACGGTCAACAAGTGTTTCTTCTGTTGCTGTTATTTCTCGACTTTTATTATCAATTACTCGAGAATATTCATTGATATGTTTTTGACACAATTCAATTTCAAGTGTTTGAAATTCAATTTCTTTTGACAATAAATCAAATTCTCTATTATTACGCACATTATCAAGTTGCTCTTTATAACGTGCAATTTTAGCTTGTGCTTCGTTTATTTTCTCTCCTTCAGCGACAGAATTACGACGAAGATCTTCTATTTCGTGCTGATATTTTTCAACACGTGTATGCAAACCTTCAATATTATCTTCAAGGTCCTTTACCTCAAGAGGCAATTCACCTCTGATTGTTTTAATACGATCGATTTCAGTCAAAATAGTCTGCAACTCATACAGAGCTTTTAGACGTTGTTCAACTGTTAGTGATTGTTCGTTTTTAGTCTTATCAGTAGCCATTGCTTACAAATAATTTATCGGATTTTGTTCTTTATCTGAATAATAGACTGCAAAGTTAGGAAATTTTTCTGTAATTACGTGATAAAAAATCTCTTTTGTGCATTGTTCACTTTCATAATGACCAATATCTATTATTAAAATATCATTGGCATAATCTATAAAATCATGATATCGAGTATCTGATGTTATGAAAACTTGTGCACCTGAGGCTATTGCATCTTTTATATATGAGGAGCCTGAGCCACTACACATAGCAACACTTTTTATTAATAATTCATTAGAAAAAGTGGAGCATCGGGTAACCGGAGAATGAAACGCGTTTTTTACTTTCTCAATTAAATCTCTTGGTGCTATCGCTTCATCATATTGACCAATTGTTCCTAATCCTGTATCTGAGGACTTATTTTCAAGCGAAATAAATTCATAAGCCGGCTCTTCATATGGATGAGATCTACGCAAAGCTTGTTCGACCTCTGATTTTAGCCATTTGGGCAATATTACATCAAGACGTATTTCCGGCTCACAATGAAGTTCTTGTACATTTCCAACATAGGGATTTGCACCATCCAACGCTCGGAATGTTCCCTCTCCTTTTGATGTAAAACTGCAAGAATCATAATTCCCCAATTTACCTGCTCCGGCATTAAACAAAGCCAATCTCACCTCATCAAGATGCTTTGTTGGTACCATTACCGACAATTTCATCACCTTATCTCCTTGACGAGATAAAATTCTTACATTTTTCAAACCAAGTAATTCAGCCATTTTCCACGACACACCATTAAACGCATTATCTGCCGATGTATGACATGAATAAATTGCAATATTTGCCGATATAGCTTTTAATATCGTTTGCTCTACCAATGTTGCTCCGGTTATACGTTTAAGACCTTTGAATAGTAATGGATGATGAGAAACTATCAAATTACACCCTTTAGCTATTGCCTCTTCGATAATTACAGGCGTAACATCTACACATAATAAAACGCCTTTACACTCTACACTTTTACTGCCCACTTGCAATCCGGAATTATCAAAATCTTCTTGCAGTGGCAATGGGGCAAAGCGTTCAAGTGCAGATATTATATCGGCTATCAACATCTACTTTATTCTTTTACAGGTGGAACTATTGCAAGAAACAATTCATCTAATTGAGTTTGGTCTATTGTTGATGGAGCATCAATCATTACATCACGACCTGAATTATTTTTAGGGAATGCGATAACATCTCTAATTGAATCAAGTCCTGCCAATATCGAAACAAATCGGTCAAATCCAAATGCTAATCCGCCATGAGGAGGTGCGCCATATTTGAACGCATTCATCAAGAAACCAAATTTGTATTGAGCATCTTCTTCAGTCAAACCTAAAAGTCGGAACATTTTGTTCTGAAGCACAGCATCGTGAATACGAATACTACCTCCTCCTAATTCATTTCCGTTTACTACCATATCATAAGCAGTTGCACGCACTTCTCCTGTTGCAGTATCAAGTTTATCAAAATCTTCAGGATTAGGAGAAGTAAACGGGTGGTGCATTGCATAGTAACGTTGGGTTTCATCGTCCCATTCAAACAATGGGAAATCAACAACCCACAAGCAAGAGAAATTTTGAGGATCACGTAATCCCAATTGACTACCCATTTCAAGACGCAATTCACAAAGTTGCTTGCGTGTCTTCATTGTTTCGCCTGCAAGAATTAAGATCAAATCGCCTTTTTCTGCGCCACAGCGATCAGCCCACATTCGCAAATCATCTTCGGTATAGAATTTAGACACAGAACTTTTTATTGAGCCATCCTCTTCCATTTTAACCCACATCATTCCTTTTGCACCAATTTGTGGGCGTTTAACGAAATCAGTCAATTGGTCAAGTTGCTTGCGTGTATAATTTGCACAACCTTTTGCACAAATAGCTCCGACATACTCTGCATCATCAAGCACCGCAAATCCTTTACCTACTGTCAAATCCTTTATCTCGACAAATTTCATCTCAAAACGCGTATCAGGTTTGTCGCTACCATAATATTTCATGGCATCGGCCCATGTCATACGAGGAAATGCTTCAGTAAAATCTATATTTTTTACATATTTGAATATATGTTTTACCAAACCTTCAAACATTTGGATTACGTCTTCTTGCTCGACGTAG
>CAZCEB010000235.1:0-3073 GCA_964497305.1 uncultured Muribaculaceae bacterium
ATGGGTATATAAAGAAATATCTAACAATTGTAGATGCAGATAAGTTAAATCAGGGTTTTGTCGTTTTTTGTAATGTAAAGTTGAGAAGAGTAAGTCAAGATATTGCACGTGAATTTGCACAAACAATTAGAGATATACCAGAGGTAACCGAGTGCTATAACATATCTGGAAATTTTGATTATCTATTGAAAATACATGCTCCCGATATGAAATATTATCAACAATTTATTCTAAATGTGATTGGCCAAATAGAAAGTCTTGGCTCGCTTGAAAGCGTTTTTGTAATGGATGAAATAAAACACGAATATTCAATTCCGATTGTTGTTGATTAACGCGAAGAGTCAGACGCAAAGAAGCGATTAATGATTTGAGCTATAGCACCATCGCCGGTTACATTGCAAGCAGTACCAAAGCTATCCATTGCAATGTAAAGGGCTATCATCAAAGCATTATCGGCTTCACTGAATCCAAGCATTGAAGAAAGTAGCCCGAGTGATGCCATAATTGCTCCACCGGGAACACCGGGAGCTGCGACCATTGTAATGCCAAGCATACATATAAATCCGGTGAACATCATAAAATCATATTGTATACCTCCGGCAATCATTAGCGCAAGGGCACAAGCAACTATCTTTAATGTGCTACCACTCATGTGGATCGTTGCACATAAAGGGATGACAAATCCAGCAACATTGCTTTTGACCCCCATCATTACTGTTTGTCGTAATGTAACAGGGATTGTAGCTGCCGATGACTGGGTCCCCAATGCCGTAAAATAGGCAGGCATCATTGTTGCTAACATTTTGAATGGGTTTTTCTTTGCAAATATTGCTGCAATGCAGTATTGAAATACAAGAACAAATACGTGTAACCCAAATATTACAGCAATAATAGAGATGAACGTCATTAATATCCCACCTACTTGTCCGCTGATAGTCATATTCATAAATATGCCAAAGATATATAGAGGCAATAATGGAATTATGACTTTAGAAATGACACGATTAACGATTTCTTTAAAATCGATGGCAACATTGCGTAGATATTTAGTAGGTAGTTGCGCGGCTCCAATACCGAGTACAAATGCCAATACCAATGCTGTCATTACATTCATCAATGAAGGAATAGCCACAGTAAAATAAGGAAGAAGGTTTCTTGCATCGCTTATTTCTGAGGTCAATGCCCCGGTCTCAATCATTGATGGGAATAAAGTTACACTTGTAGCATAGGACATAAAGCCTGATGCCAAAGTGGCAATATAAGCAATAACAGCTGTTGCAATCAGCATTTTACTTGCGCGTGTTCCGATATCGGCTATTGCAGGTACAATAAAACCGATAATGATTAATGGAATTGAAAATCCGAGGAATTCACTAAAAATAGAATTAAAAGTAATGAATATGCGAGCTAACCAGTCGGGGAACAAGTAGCCTGCTCCTATACCTAATATAATTGCAATAATTATGCGTGCTAATAACCCTATTTTTAACTTTTTCATAATGCTTTATCTATTTGATTATGACTTTAGATGTTTTATTTCCTTGCTTTTTAATATATATGCCTGAGCCTAAGTAGCCTTCGGCTATTTTTATGCCATGAAGATTATAATACTCGATTTTTGTTGAAGAGTTGTCAATTGAAATGTCAGAGATACCTGAAATTTCTGTATCTGTAATCTCATAAGCACTAATTCCATTTCCCGGAACATATAGATATAATCTCGCCTTGCCCGATTCTAATGAAACATAGTCGGCTGCAGCTTGATAGGTAACACTGTTTACTGTTCCGAAACCATTGCGAGGTAATACCCACAATTGTTTCATATCGGAGAATGTTAAATCGGGAGTAGTTGTTACGACGTTAAATGTATGAGAAGGAGATGTTTGTTCATCACTATTGGCATAAACCACAATCCTTTGATTCCCTAATGGAATTATAGTTCCTCCATTGTTGCCATAGTTGGCTGGTGCTACAGATGTGTTTGCCAAGAATGAGCCACTACGAACTCCGGTTGAGAATGTGTAGCGAGTGAGGGCAGTATTAGAACAATCAATAAATATGTCATCTTCACTAATGGGGATAACACGAGGTGCAAGACCAAATGATTTTACTGATGTAGGGTAGAAAGAACTGACGGTTTGTATTGATTCGGTGTAACTGCCATTTGTAAATTTCCATCTGAAAACTTTTGCACTATTTGTTGCAACTCCAAACACTGTGAAATTACCTGTTGTAACATCACCAATCATTGACACATGGTCAAAACGAGCATCAGAAGCAGTAGTAGAAATGATGCTTGCAACTTGTGTCGCATTTCCGGACTCTAAGTCAACGTGGTGTATAACCAGCGGACCTTGGTTAAATATAATTAGATTAGAAATGCATACGTTCCCGTTTGAATCTTTCATGATGTTGTTACATGGATAGAATGTAACTGAAGTATTAGCACCTAATGTAATACGTTCGATATATTCTCCCGTTGTACCGTTATATTTATCAATATAGGCTGTTGCTGTAGAACTATTGGCTGTGCGTCCTGAAAGATATACATAATCGCCTACTGCCACCATGCTGCGATTCCAAGAGCCAATGCCATTATCGTCGTGGAATGTAATATTCTCAAAACCATCTCTGACTGAGCGCATCCACAAGTTCTCAATGTGTATATTATTTACATCGTTATAAGATGCATCATCGTTTATGATATAATAGCCTTCTTCGGTCTCTCCTATACCTATATTTGTAATCGTGAATGAACGAGAATCTGATGGCGTGTCAAAATAAGCATTTCCCTTAGAAATTACTCTCCAATGATAGGTCCCTAAACCAATGTGTGAAGCTGTTATCTCTGTTGAAGTTGTGCCATTACCCGATGCTTCTACATCTTTAGAGTATTTGATTTTTGAGAATGTGTCGTCGGCAGAAATCTGTAATGTAAAATTAGTAACATTGTTATCAGATGATTTCCATGAGAATGTAATATCTCCTTCTACCTCAGTAGCGTTTTCCGGTGAGATTAATTCGGCTTTTGTTGCATAATTTTCTTCCGGATAGTTGATGATTGATGCCGAAT